>DBRO01000117.1:0-248 GCA_002306005.1 Ruminococcus sp. UBA1366
TTTTCAAGAAAACCAATTTGTTCACCAATAAATTTAAATCCAGTCAGCACTTCGCGTAGTTCCACGCCGTATTTTTTACAGATGGCACGGGTAATATCCGTGGTCACGATGGTTTTTACCGCAACGGGATGTTCCGGCATGGTGCCGCAGGCAGTGCGCTCCGCGCAGACATATTCCAGTAAAAGTGCGCCGACTTCATTGCCGGAGAACAAAACATAACTGCCGTCCGGTGCGGGTACGGCAATACC
>DBRO01000117.1:315-6560 GCA_002306005.1 Ruminococcus sp. UBA1366
GTGACTTCTTTCACGCCGATTTTCTTTAAAATCGCGCGAACCGGCTTGTTTCCTGTGCCGTTGAGCGGGGTGTAGACGACTTTCAGTCCACTTTTTTCCACCAAATCCGTGTGAATCCCCTGCTCGGATACTTTTTCTAAATAGGATTCAATCACACTTTCGGGAATATAAGCGATTTTTCCGGAAGCCAGCGCCTCATCAAAATCCGCCAGCTTTGCGCCGCCAAACATGGAAACGGCATTGATTTTTCCGATCACGATATTTGCAGCGTCCAGCGTGAGTTGACAGCCATCTTCGCCATAGACTTTATAGCCGTTGTATTTTGCGGGATTGTGCGAGGCGGTTACCATAATGCCGGCACTGCATTTTAATTCGCGTACGGCATAAGAAAGCATGGGCGTGGGCATGAGTTCTGTGTACAAATGCACTTTGATGCCGTTTGCGGCGAGTACGCGGGCGGATTCCTTGGCAAACACATCGGATTTTATCCGCGAATCATAAGATACGGCAACACTGCCGTTTGTAAAATGCTGATTGATATAATCCGCCAGCCCCTGTGTGGCACGGCGAATGGTATAGATATTCAGCCGGTTTGCGCCTGCGCCGATTACACCGCGCAGTCCGCCCGTGCCAAACTCCAGATTGCGGTAGAAACGATCCTCAATTGCGGCGGGATCTCCTGCTATGGACTGTAATTCTTTGATTAAATCGGCATCGTCAGTGGCGTTTTCGCACCAGAGCCGGTAGTTTTCTTGTTCAGTCATTCAAATTCATCCTTTCGGCAAAAATTTTCTGCATTACGAAACTTTCGTGGCATGACTTGCTGATTCAAAGTGTCGTATGAATTTTATTATAGCATAAAATTGTATAGTTGCAAGGGCTGAGGAAGGATATTCATTTTTTATCTATAACTTTTTTTGCGCGGCTTTGCGGGAATCACTTGAATTTTGCTAAATTTTCGGTTAAAATGATAGATGTCGGATTGTGTCGAAGTTTGATGAAACAGGAAGTGATGGTTTGTTTGCAAGAATCAACAGTCTTGGGTTGTATGGGTTAAATGCGTTTTCGGTTTCTGTGGAAATCGAGGCAGCAAGGGGCATTGAGGAACTGAGCATTGTGGGGCTTGCCGATGCCGCCGTGCGCGAAAGTCGGGAACGGCTAAAAAGCGCGTTTCGTTCCAGCGGGCTTGGGTTTCCCAAATGCAAGCTGACGGTGAATCTTGCGCCTGCGGATATGAAGAAAACAGGCTCGCTGTATGATTTGCCGATTGCCGCAGCGCTGCTTGCGGTCAATCAGGCGATTCCCGCAACGCGGCTGGAAAGCGCCGCATTTATCGGGGAGATTTCTTTAAACGGCGAACTGCGTGCGGGCAACGGTGTGCTGCCCATGGCGCTGCTGGCCCGCCAGACGGGTATTCGGGAACTGTATGTGCCGGCGGAAAACGCCTTTGAGGCATCCGTGGCGGATGGACTGACTGTGTATGGGGTCTCCAGTTTGGCGGAATTGGTATTTCATTTCAGCGGGAAAGTACCGATTCAGCCGACACAGCGGTATGTGCCCCCGGCGGAAAGCTTTTACGGCGCGTTGGATTTCGCCGATGTAAAAGGCCAGCAGGCGGCAAAGCAGGCGTTGGAAATTGCTGCNNGCCAAACGGATGCCGTCCATTCTGCCGGCAATGACGTTTGACGAATCCATCGAAACAACCAATGTGTATTCGGTCGCTGGAATGGTGGATAAGAATTCCCCACTGATTACCGCACGGCCATTTCGTGCGCCGCACCATACCATTTCATCCGCCGGACTAACGGGAGGCGGTTCTGTTCCGCGGCCGGGGGAGATTTCCCTTGCCAATAACGGACTGCTTTTTCTAGATGAACTGGCGGAATTTAACCGCCAAACGCTGGAGATTCTCCGCCAGCCGTTGGAGGAGGGCAAAGTTACCATTTCCCGTGCCGCGGGAACGGTAACCTACCCTTGCGCCATTATGCTGATTGCTGCTATGAATCCCTGCCCGTGCGGGTATTTTGGACACCCCACACGCAAATGTATCTGTACGAAAAAACAGGTTTCGCAGTATCTTTCGCGCATCAGCGGGCCGCTTTTGGACCGCTTTGATATTCATATCGAGGTCGCCCCCGCCGAATACGAGCATTTGGCGTCCGCCCAAAAGGCGGAAAGCTCCGTGCAAATCCGCCGGCGCGTTGCCACAGCGCGGGAAGTCCAGCTCAAACGCTTTGCCGGTACCAAGCTGACTTGCAATGCTATGATTACACCGGATATCCTTCATGAGGTCTGCCCGGTGAGTGAGGATGCTTCCACGCTGCTGAAAAACGTGTTCGAGCGCATGGGGCTTTCTGCCCGGGCGTATGATCGGATTTTAAAAGTATCGCGTACGATTGCCGATATGGACGGGGAGGAAATCATCCAGAAGCGCCACTGCGCACAAGCCGTGCAGTATCGTTCTCTGGATCGGAAATACTGGGCGTAAGAACAACAAAAAGCTCCCATTTAGATGGGAGCTTCAGACTGAAGACAAAGTGTTGTAAAACAAACAGAGTACATGAAAAGTGGAGATAACACAACAAATTTTCATAGAATATTATGATTTTTTACCCCAAAAATGGGATTCTTAAGGGACGTTGTCCCTTAAGCGGGGGATTGTAAGGGGGCAGAGCCCCCTTACAAAGGGTTTATCTACAAGCTAAAAGCTCCCATTTAGATGGGAGCTTTTATCAATACTTCGCCGAGATTCGCATTACATTAGGGATTCCAGAAAGATGACTGCCGGCATGGAAAGCACGGAGAGCAGGGTGGATACGGCAAATAGCTCTGCGGCATAGTCGGGATCCTGATCAAACCGCAGGGAAAGCATAATGCCCATGGTTGCGGCAGGACAGGCAAATGCAAGAATCGTCGTCAGCGCAACAGTACGGTTTAGATCCGGTATCCAGCTGAACAGCAGGGCAATCAGCAATGGGAATCCAAAAAGTTTCAGTAGGGTGACGAGATAGAGCTTTCCTTTTTTGAGCGCGTGGCGCATATCCGCCTGCGCGATCGTCACGCCTGCCACAAACATGGCCATGGGTGCAATCGTCACGCTGATGTCGTCAATCGTATCATAAAGCAAATCCGGTACGCGGATATGCAGCACAAACAGCAGAATGCCCAGCGCGGTGGCAATCATGGTGGGGTTTTGCAGAATTTTTTTTGGCTCAATGTTTTTTCTCTGTCCGGAAACCAACAGCACGCCGTGCGTCCAAGCAAGTGTGTTAAACACCGCATTGAACGCCGTTATGTAGAAAACGCCCTCCGCGCCGAACATGACGCTTGCAAGGGGGATTCCCATAAACCCGCAGTTGGGGTACACCGCCATAAATTTTTCCGCACCGGCGTTTTCGCCGCGAAACAAAAAATGCGCGATGACAATGCAAATGATAAATCCCGCGGTGGTCAGGAGAATACTCCAGCCCAGCCCTTTGAGCAGCCGCATAGAAAAATCCTGCTGGAACGAAATAAAAATCAACGCCGGATTGATGACGTAAAGCACCAGATTAGAAAGGCTTTTATTGCCTTCCTCTGTGACAAGTTTGGTTTTAAAAGCCGCCGCGCCGATGAGAATGAAAATCAGCATAATCACGACACGGTTGAGTAAAATGAAAGAAAGTTGCATAAAAACTTCTGCAAAAGCGCAGAAAGCTCCTCTCTACCTGCAAAAACAGGGGGTTATTTATCGGTAAAATAGGCAAGCACTTTGCTAAGCGCAGTTCCGATACCAAAGCACACGGCGGCTTCCACCGCACCGTTTACACCGACAAACGCGATGGCAAACTTCCCGAAATTAGAAACAGGCAATGCCCAGTCTGCCATGGTATCGGTAAAGGTTCCGCTGTGCCAGAAAAATAAATACAAAAATGCAATGAAAAGCACGGTGTTTAACAACGCGCCGGAAAGCGCTGTTGCAGCAAAGGATAAAAGCTTTGTTTTGTCAAAGGCTTTCAGCGCCTTAAAAACCAGCCCGGCAAGAAAGCCTGCAAGTGTACGGGGTACCATGCACACAAGAAACGTAAAAACCGGATTGAGGCTGAGCAGCAATGCGCCGAACGCGCTTTGCCCAAAGCACTGAATAAAACTGGTGATGCCAAACACGCCGCCGAGCAGTGCGCCGACACCAGGGCCTAGCACCGCTGCGCCGATGACAACCGGAATCATCATAAAGGAAATCTCGATCGCGCCGGTTTTTAAATAGCCGAGCGGCGTAAACGCCATCACGATGAGTAGTGCGATTAGCACACCGGTTTGGGTAATCCTAAGGGTTTGCTTGCTTTTGGTCTGGGACTTTTCCATAAAAAACACTCCTTGCTGCTGTTCTGTTTGCAGATACAGCGCAGTTTATTCAGGCGGGGTATGTAATATAATCCCCTAGTCCGCGTTCTTTTTGTAAAGCATATAGAGTCCGTCCATCAGCAGGTCGGGATCATAAATGATTTCCCGCCGGCAGTGGCAAAGGATACTCTGAGCAATTCCGCCCGTAGCAACCACTGTAACGTCTTTTCCCGAATCCGCACTAAGCACTTCGCGGTAACGGTCAATCATGCCATCCATCATTGCCGCTGTGCCAAGTACAATGCCGGATTTCATGCTGTCGATGGTGTTTGTGCCGATGACGGTGTTGCCGGTCAGCTCCGTGTTAATATAGGGCAGCTGTGCGGTCCCGGATGAAAGCGCGTTCAGCGAAAGCTTTACTCCCGGAAAAATCGAACCGCCCAAAAATGCGCCCGTGCCGTCCAGTGCGGTAATCGTTGTTGCCGTGCCTAAATCAAAAATAATGCAGGGCATGGGATATTTTTTCATCGCGGCAACTGCGGCGCATACCAAGTCCGCGCCCAAAATGCCCGGATCATCCAGCCGGATGTTCAATCCGGTTTTAATGCCGGGACCTACAACAAGCACCTTACAGCGCAGGAGTTTTTCCAGCGCCTTTTTCATCACAGGAACAAGCGGAGGCACAACGGAGGAAAGAATCGCACCGTCAAATTGCGCGGGATTGGCACCGTTGAGCTGTAAAATGTTTGCAAACTCGATTGCATACTGATCCTCCATACGAGAGGCTTCGGTTGCGACCCGAGAGGTGAAACGCAGGCGGTCACTTTCATACGCGCCCAGCACAATATTGGTGTTCCCAATGTCAACGGTGAAAATCATGGCAATGCTCCCTGTCTTACAAAAATCACGCAAAAAGCCTGTAAAAATATTATACCGCCTGAATCAAAAAAATTCAAGCGGCAGCGCGGATTTTGTCCTGTCCGCACGAATATTTTGTCATCCCGCATAAAATAAAAACCGTGCGGCGGCAATATTTTGGCGCGGACAGCGTACAACTGTGCTGTTAATCCCAAGCCGCCCAAATTTCCGGCACGTAGCCGACGGTTGCTTGCTTGCCGTTGCGGACAACGGGTGTTTTTATCAAAGCGGGGTTCTCCAGCAGTTTTTCCAGCTTGTCCGCATCGGAAAGATACCGCAGCAAAACCGCATCCTGCGACTTGTTTTTCTCGTCAATCAGCACGTCCAGACCGCCCACGGCGGCAAGTACGCTGGAAAGCTCCCCGCGGCTCATACCTTTTTGTGCCATGTCGATCGCCTGAAATTTGATTCCGCGCTCTTTGAACCACCGCTGCGCTTTTTTAGTGTCAAAGCATTTGCTTTTTCCGAAAATTTGAATATTCATATCATGCCTCCGATTCTAAAATCAGTGTGAACGGGCCGTCATTGCATAAACAAACCTGCATATCCGCGCCGAACACGCCGCTTTCCACGCGAAAATCCCCGCCGCTTTGTTCGCGCAATTTTTGCAGGAAGTATTCGTACAGCCGGTTTGCTTCGGCGGGTTTTGCCGCATTGGAAAAGCCCGGACGGTTGCCCTTGCGGCAGTCCGCATACAGGGTAAATTGCGAAACAACCAGAATATCTCCGCCCACATCGCGCAGGGAAAGATTAATTTTATCGTTTTCATCCGCAAAAATCCGCAGGCGCGGGATTTTTTCACACAAACGGTCGCAGTCCGCCTTGGTATCGTTGTTTCCCACGCCAAACAGCAACAGATATCCCTTACCAATTTCACCGGTGATTTTGCCGTCCACCTGAACACTGGCGCTTTGCACGCGCTGAAGAACAATTTTCATAAAAAGAACTCCCAGAATATATTTTTAATAGTATTATAAGTTTCCCCATCTTTCGGACTATACATC
>DBRO01000117.1:6612-9463 GCA_002306005.1 Ruminococcus sp. UBA1366
CAAGCACTTCGAGTTCTTGAAATACGGTATTCAAAGTATGCACCCAATATCCGTCATCCGTAGCCGGATCAGAAGGAGCATCGGCTCTGCGCCAGGCGGATGAAAGATCGTCCATTAAATCGCCGTAGGACATTTGATCAAGCAACCCTGCCCGTTCTGCTTTCTTTATGATGCGGCAGGTTGCAACTGTAGAAATATAGTTTATAAATTCGCTTCCGATGACAGAGAAATCACCCTGCTCCCCGGTATGATCAAGGCATTCATCGCTCTTGTATCTTTTGAATACCAGTTCGAGAAGCCAGCGATCTTCGTAGCATGTGTATGCGACTTTGGGTTCAAGATCCTGATCGGATTCAAAAACGATAACGCCGAAGAGATTTTTCTTTACCGCATACTTCTCTGGTGAAAAAGCATTCTGTCTCTTGGCGTTTGCAAGGTATGCTGCCTCTTCTTTCGCGGCTTTTCCTGCATTTTTAAAAGCATACAGAAATCGACCGCCTTTGATCTGTTTCTTTTTGTAGATAACATGTGCATCAATGCCTTCAATCACACCGNNCAAGTTTTATTATACAACATCAGCATCAATGCCTTCAATCACACCGTCAAATGCAAGCATATCGTTATCAGATATGCGTACATCATTCCGTTTAATCGGTGTTAGAAAATGAAGATCAGGCCTTTCCGTGAGTTCAGCCTTTATCTTGCTCGGAGGGAAGCCCTTATCTGCGACAATGATCCCTCTCTTAATATCATTGTCGCGTATAAATGCAGGATATGAACTGGCATCTATACTGTTGCCGGGAAAGACTTCGGCACAGATGGGTTCCATGCGTTCTATATCGTAAGCATAGATCACAGAGACATCATTGCAGCCTCTGACTCTTGCTTTGTATGAGTACGCTGACAGGTCATTCACAACGCTTGTATCCTGTTTCAGTGTTCCGTCAATCGCTATGTGATGATCGGCTGCAGTGGCGGCCATACGGCGCTGATAGAACAATCTACGCCCGGTTCCGTCCATACCGATCTTCTGGAACAGTCTGCCGACAGAGTTTTTAGATATCGCTGCACCGGGATAGTCCTTACAGACAAAACAACGGTTGTAGTGTGTAGACATTCTGTTCGCTGTAACAGAGGGCTTTATGACCCTGAGTGTTGCGACAGACATGATCGCAAATACATCAGAAGGATCGTAAACAGCCAACAGATCCTTTTCAATATCTCTTGTCACCGAACGGACAAGAGCGGATGAGCCGTATGAAAGCATATCCGGAGTAAAGGACGTTTTGGCAACAGTCTCTATAGGGACATACTCATGATTGATGATATGCCCGATAACCTTGCCATTTCGAGGCTGAGGATTACCACCTGCAATGTATTTGGTGGATGATCTTTCCCTTACAGCATAACGCTTCGGGCCTTCCCGGCCGCTATCATCCACGATGGTGTTCTTGGGTCGGGGTACTGCTCTGATATCTACTGGAACTGCCATAAAAAAGCCTCCTTTTATATAGTTCTATTATATCATATTAGGACTATATATGCAAGCTTTTTTCATGTTATTTTACAAAAATCTAATGTCAAAGTGCGTTGCGAACTAGGCAATATCCAGCAATTTTTCGGAGTTCTTTCCCGCTAATGCCTCAATATATGCCCTCTATCAGTTACAATCGGCGGTTTTGCGAGGTTTTTCTATAGTCCGATGATTTGGGAAACTTATATAGTATAGCACAAATTTTTTTGCTTGTCACGGCAAAATGAAAGATTTTCGAAAAAACTGCGGAGTAACTTGCAATTTTTGCGATTTGCGTGTAGGATAGAAAGCAGGAATTTTTATTTTTTGCAACAAAGCAGTCGGGAATGGATACTATTATTCTGACGGACCGTTATGAAATGCATAAAGGAGGGCTTGCCGTGCGCAAGGATGTGACAAAGCTGGTCGCTAAGGCAAAGCAAGGCAGTGAAAAGGCTTTCGCGCAGCTGTACGGGCAGATTTATCAGGAAATGTATTACTATGCGCTTTCCGCGCTGGGAAATGAAGACGATGCGGCGGACGCGGTGAGTGATGCGGTGCTGGATGCCTATCAGCAAATTGCCGGATTGCGGGAGGATGAGGCGTTCCGGTGCTGGTTTTACCGGATACTAACGGTAAAAATCAAACGTAAGCAGAAGGAATATGTCCAGCGGCGGGAGCAGATTGCCGTGCTTGGCGAACAGGCGCAGGAAAACGCTTTTATTACGCAAGCGAATTTTTCCGGCGCGGAACTAGACGAGGCGTTGGAACTGCTTTCGGAGAACGAACGCACAGCGGTTACGCTGAATGTGATTTGCGGCTACACCAGCGAGGAAGTTTCCGAAATGACGGGGATGAATCCCGCCACGGTGCGCAGTCATATCAAGCGCGGCAGGGAGAAACTGCGGGCGCGGCTGAATCCGGCGGATTTGGAAAAGCCGGAGAAAGGACGGTTGGGATGATGAATTGGGAGGATAAATCGTTTTTGGCGGATAAATATAAGCAGGCACATCCTGTGCCGGAACGGCTTTCGCCGGAGCAGATTGAAAAGCTGCTGAAAGGCTCTAAAAAGAACGGAAAGAGCCGGACAAAAAAGCTTGCTGCTATCATGACGGCAGCGGCAGCTTGTGTGGCTGTGAGCGTAGGCGGGCTGGTTTATTCCGGCGTGCTGGGCGGTAATCAGGATCAAACGCATATGGGAAATGAAGACGAAAACAGCGGTACGACTTCCACGGAGGGGGAACTGGTAGAAACTGCGCTGGATTACGAAAGCATTGCGGTAAAAATTCAATTGAACGCGAAAATCCATGATGGGCTGAATTTCTATTCCATGGGCAA
>DBRO01000117.1:9491-9659 GCA_002306005.1 Ruminococcus sp. UBA1366
GCAGGAGCATTCCGAAACGTATTTGCAGGAAGCCGGCGTGGACGAGGCGGATATTATTAAAACTGACGGGGAGCAAATTTATTACATTGCCGGCAATACGCTGTATTTTTTGCGTGCGGAGGACGGCAATGCAGAATTGCTGACTTCCAAAACGCTGGACGGCACACC
>DBRO01000113.1:0-1299 GCA_002306005.1 Ruminococcus sp. UBA1366
ACCAGCGGCGGGTTTGCAGCAAATGCCATTCCGGAGCTTGTAAAAATGGAAGCCTATGTGCGGGCTGAAAATTTTGCAACCATGCGGCAGGTGAATGAAAAAATAAATCGTGCTTTGGCGGCAAGTGCAGCAGCGTTGGGCGCGCAATTTTCAGCAACAGACCTAGCCGGAAATCTGCCGTTTCATTCGGCTAAACAAATGAACGGCTTGTGCGCGGATGTGATTGAAAGCCTGTTCGGTAAAAACCAAATCCGCTATGCCGGATGGGAAACCCAAAGCAGCGATGTGGGGGATTTAAGCGCGCTTATGCCGGTCATCCAACCGCTGTGCGGCGGGGTTACAGGCACCCAGCATGGGGAGGATTACGCCTTAACCGATCGCGAAAAAGGTTTGATGAATCCGCTGAAAGTTGCGCTTTGTATGTTGTATGAATTGCTTTCTGAAAATGCGGTGCGCGCATTGCAGATTGCCTTGGAGTACACCCCGTTGTTTCAAACAGAAAACGAGTACTTTGCAGCCATTTCGCAAATCAGCAAAACGCAGGAATTCGTCTGCTATCATCCGGATGGCTCGGCAACGCTTTTATGATTATAAAGCTAGCAGTTTCTTGATATAAAAGCCCAACTGTAATAAAAACACATCATCCGGGTTGGAAAAATCCGCGCCGGTAAGGGATTTCATCTGCTCCATACGGTACATCATCGTGTTGCGGTGAATATAAAGATTTTTAGAGGCACGCGTAATGTTCAGCCCGCATTGAAGGAATTCGTACAGCGTGCTAGAAAGTTCCGCTTTGTTTTCCACATCATAATCATCCAGCGCACCCAGCAGTTCACGATACATTTCCACAAGGCTTGCGTGCGTGTAGTTGGCGGAAAGTTCATGACAGATGCGGTCTTTATAAAAAGATAGCACCGTAGCTTTCGGGTGGAGTTTTCGTCCCAACTCCAGTGCATTCAGCGACTGAATGTAGGAATTATAAATGCCGGAAGCACCTTCGGTAAGTTTCCCAATGCCGGCTATGGCTGAAATCTCCTGTTGTGTTAGTACGCGAATACTTTCCGTTGCGGCTTTTTCGGCTTTTGGAAGAATTTCACGCAGAACGGCGTTTTTTGCAACCAAAAAAGCGACAAACGCGCCGGCAAAAACGGTCGTGTGATAATCATAACCCGTTTCAGAAAGCACCGGTGCCAGCAAACTCCAGATTTTTCGTTCGAAAGCACGGCGCTTTGCAATGGAAAGCTCCTCGTAGCCGACAATCTGCATCGTAATGCAAATGCGCGGCGAAAGATAATCAAA
>DBRO01000113.1:1364-8301 GCA_002306005.1 Ruminococcus sp. UBA1366
CGAAAGTACGGACTGGATATTTGAAACCAGCTTGTAGTCAAAAGCCGTAAACCGTCGGGTTTCCTCCGGACAGACCAAATATCCCAGCCGTGCGGATTTATTGTAAATAGCAAACAGCAAAAAAGTCATGGGATTACCGTGAATTGTCACATCATGCCGCATCACGGGAACAGGATTGTCGTCCGATTCTCGCGTGAGCCGGATGATTTCGTTTTCCGAAAACAGCGTGTTTGCATCTTTCGAAAAGGGAAAGGGGAAACTTAACGCAGATTTTTTGGGAATGTGATATTCAATTACTTCAAATTTCCCGTTTGTTAAAAATGCCGGCACCTCAAACGCATCGGAAATGCTTTCCAGAATAGCGGGCAGACGATGCTTTTTCAATGCAGCTTCTGTAATGTTTCGATAAAGTGTCACAAAATGTTGGGATTCGCTCATTTCATCTTCAAAGATTTTCCGGTAAACCAAATTGACAATCTGCTCCAACGTCAGCGAAAAGGGAATCGACAGAATGGCAAAGCCCAGCTTGTTTGCCTGCTCAATCATTTCTGCGGGGAGTTCATCAAGATAGCGGTTCATTTTAATAGCAAGCGCACAGCAGCCGCGTTCGTTCAAGTCGGAAATAATTGTTTTGTATAATTCCGTGGAGGAAAACAAATATCCAGTGGAAAGTACCAGCTCGTCTTTTTTCAGCCAAGGAACCGTATCGGGGTTGTCCATGATATTCACCCCTGTAATTTCGCGGTGAATCCCCTGCGCTCCGGCAAGACAGGTCAGACCCTCTACAATGTTTTGTTCAATCAGCCATTTCAGCGTCGCGGACATGGCAGCTCACTCCTTCTTGCGTTTCTTATTATTGTAAAGCAAGGCGGTGAAAATTACAACAAACCAAGTGCATAAACTTTTCAAACCTGCCTGTACAGTTTGCACAATTAAAATGAATTCATTGTTTCTGTTAAGCTGAATGAACTGTCGGAAATACCGATGTTTCCGCAAAATACAAGGTGAACCATCGGGTTGTATGAAATAAAAAAGTGTACAATCATCAAAGAATAATTTGGTTGACCGCACTGGTGCGCGGTACTATAATATAGATAGACACAATCAAATAAGGGAGGAATTTCTATGGGTTATCCGGATGGATTATTAGCAACAAGAGCGGTGGTAAAGCCCGGACTTTGGGCGGTGATTCCTAAGGACGGATTGGTCAATAACATCATACCGGGAATTGAAAACTGCCGGGTCAGCATTGTGGCTTCGCCGAAAATGGGCGCAGGCTTTGTGCAGTATGTGGTGGAAGCCGCAGCAGGCGGCGGTGCGAAAGAACCGTGGGCATCGCAGGAAAACGTGGAGTGCTTTTTGTATTTAGTGAGCGGTACCGTTACGGTAAAAACCGGCGGTAAGGAATTTTCTCTTACGGATGGCGGCTATGTGTATGCCGCGCCGGGGGACGGCATTGCTTTCACAAATACGGGCAAAGAAACAGCAAAACTGCTGTTGTACAAGCAAAAATATATTCCACTGATTGGGAAATCTCCCTACACGGTTTCCGGTAATGTCAATGAAATCGAGTACCGTATATACGATGACATGGAAAATGTGTTCATCAAAGATTTGCTGCCCGTGGACATTGCTTTCGATATGAATATGCACATTTTGGCATTTGCGCCGGGCGGCTGTCATCCCATAGTGGAAACCCATGTGCAGGAACACGGCGCGTATATTTTGTCCGGCGAGGGAATGTATTTTATGGACGACCGCTGGCTGGGGATTACAAAGGACGACTTTATGTGGTTCGGCGCGTATGTTCCGCAGTGTGCCTACGGCGTGGGCAGGGAAATGTTCGCATATATCTATTCCAAGGATTGCAACCGCGATGCGGATTTGTAACCGGACGGAGGTATTTATGGCACAACAAACAACGCAAATTGCCGTGCGTGCGGATGCCGGAGTGATTCAAACCATGCTGGAGGAAATTAACCGGTTCAACGCTACGCCGGAAGAAGGCACAACACGGATTCTTTTCACCGAGCAGGAGCTTGCTTCCCGCGTGTATATAAAAGAAAAAATGCGCGAACTGGAGTTGGATGTCACGGAAGACGCGGCGGGAAATATCTTTGGCACGCTCCCAGGCACAGAGCCGGCACTTGCACCCGTCTGGACGGGTTCGCATATTGATACTGTTCCCAATGCGGGAATGTTTGACGGCATGGCTGGGATTGTCAGCGGTCTGGAAGCGCTTCGCCTGATTCGGGAATCTGGTATCCGTCCGCGCAGGAATATTTCCGTGATTGTGTATCTTTCGGAAGAACCCACAAGATTCGGGCTTTCCTGTTTGGGAAGCCGGATGATGGCAGGTTGCCTTTCAGAGGAAGAAACCAAGCAGCTCAAGGATGCAAAGGGAAATTCTCTTTGGGAAATGCTGAAGAAAACCGGCCATGATGTCACAAAGCTGGGAGAAGTCCGCCGCAAGAAGGGCGAGGTCGCAGCCGCAGTGGAACTGCATATTGAGCAAAACAACGTGTTGGATCAAAACAAAATTCCGGTGGGAATCGTCCGTGGAATTTGTGCGCCAACGATTTTTACCGTACATATCACGGGCAAGCAGTCCCACGCGGGCGGTACGCCCATGGGTGAGCGCAAAGATGCTTATGCCGCGGCAAGCGAACTGACGCTGGCGGCAGAGCGTTTCGCTAAAGCATCCACAGGGGAGTATCTAACGGCAACCGTAGGCAGGGTGGAGGTCTTTCCAAATGCAGTGAATGTCATTTCAGGCGATGTAAAAATGTCCGTGGATATTCGTTCGATTGATATGGAATCAAAAGAAGAATTTATTACAAAGCTAAAAAACGAAGCAGAGGCAATTTCAGCAAGGCGCGGGGTGGAAATTACATTCCATACCGAAAACCACGATACGCCTTTGCGCTGTGATGCGCGATTGATTTCCTTGTTGCGCGAAAAAAGCGCCGAGCTGGAAATTCCCGCAATGGAACTGATTAGCGGCGCATATCACGATAGTCTGTTTGTGGGAAGATTCGCCCCGGTGGGCATGATTTTTGTACCCAGCAAGAACGGCATCAGCCACAGCAAAGAGGAATGGACAGAGTTTTCCGACTTAGCGCTTGGAACAGACGTGCTGGCGCACACCCTGCTGGCGCTTGCCAATGAATAAAATTTCAGGAGGAACAAGCATGAAAATCGCACTTTTAGAGCCCTTAGGAATTCCAGATGAAACGCTGGAATCCATGGTAAAGGACGCCGCCGGAACCGGCAACGAAGTGGTGTATTACAACACACGGAAGGAAGATATTCCAACATTGATTGAGCGCAGTAAGGACTGCGACGTGGTGGTGCTTTCCAATTTTAAATACCCGCGTGCGGTTATGGAACACTGCCCGAATTTGAAATACATTTGCGTGGCGTTTACTGGCTACGACCATGTGGATATGGAGTATTGCCGGCAAAAGGGCATTCAGGTTTCCAACTGCGCGGGATATTCCACCGTTGCGGTTGCGGATTTGGTGTTTGGTATGGTCATTGCCCTGTACCGAAATCTGATTCCCTGTAACGAGGTTGTCCGTAAGCGCGGCACAAAAGCCGGATTCATCGGCCCGGAACTGGAAGGGAAGAAGTTCGGCATTGTGGGCGCGGGTGCAATCGGACAGCGTACCGCAAGAATTGCCGCTGCGTTTGGCTGCGAAGTTTTAGCGTACAACAGAACGCCCAAAGAGATTTCCGGCGTAACATTTACGGATCTGGATACGCTGCTGCAAACTTGTGATGTAATTTCACTGCACGTGCCGCAAACGCCTGCCACCGTTGGTTTGATTAACAAAGAAAAAATTGCTCTGATGAAGCCGACCGCACTTCTAATTAACACCGCACGCGGCCCGATTGTGGACAGTAAAGCGCTTGCGGATGCGCTCAACGCAGGACAGATTGCCGGTGCGGGTATTGATGTGTTTGAAACCGAACCGCCGCTGGAACCTACCCACCCGTTACTTTCCGCTAAGAACTGTATCTGTACCCCGCATATTGGGTTTGCATCTGTGGAGGCGATGTACAAACGCGCCAATATCGTCTGCGATAATCTAAGAGCTTATTTAGCTGGAAAACCCATCAATCTGGTTTAAGAACAAATCACAAAAACAGGACTGTTGTACAGTCCTGTTTTTTAGTTTCAAATAATTATAAAATTAAACTTGGTTTGCGCTTGTAATAATCTCTTGCACACCGGCAAGCGTGGCAGGATGCTCAAAAATCGGATAGTGCGCGCAGGAATACGCTGCCACTGCCGTCGCAAATTGCACCAGCTTATCATCCTCAAATCCATGTGCCAAGCCGTAAATCGTACCCGCCTTAAAGCTGTCGCCGGCGCCCAGCGTACTTTGTACGTCCACTGCAAAAGCAGGGAAGCGCTTTGCCTCTTGTCCGCGCCTGCCGTAAAGCACCTCGCCCTCGCCCTGCGTAATTATCACCAAACCGTCCGTGTTCTCTGTGTATAACCGGAACAAATCTTCTACACGCTGTCCCTTGTACTTGTCCTTTAAGTGTTGATGGGAAATCGCATTCACCGCGCAGTGTTGGTGCAAATAGCTGTCATAATCGCAATCAATGACGGCATACGGCTTGTTGTGTTTTACGCAAAGGTGTGCGATTTCTTCTCCAAAGAACGGATCACAGCCGACAACATCCGCATTTTTTACGGATTCCTCTGACGGTTTTTCCACCCAGTCCAGTCCTTTGGAAAACAACTGTGCAAACCGCCCGAAGCAGGTGCGCGTGGTTTTATCAATCAGCACCATATCCTCCACACCGGCGAACTGCTCGTCATAAACCAGTTCGGAACAATCCGTTTGCGTTTTATCAAAATACGCCCGAATCAGTTCGTTGTTTTTGCTGCCCAAATGTGAACCGCCAAGCTTTAACCGGCAGCCCAAGCTGGAAAGAATCACTGCGGCTGTACCGGTTTCGCCGCCAACACCATAGTGTTCTTCCTCCATTTCGCCGTAGCCGTCCGCTGCGGGATAATCCCAGCGCAAGCGAATACTTTTGGATGTCATAACCATGCCGTAAAGATAAAGATAGCCCATAAATTAAGTTCCTCCTTGTACTTGTTGCAAGAATCATACCATGTTTGGAACCCGATTACAAGGCGGAATAATCACCAAAATTTTTTTTGTAACTTGTAGGAATTCACAAATTTTTAGTTTCATATAATAATATAATTAGCGCGGCTGCCTGTTTGGACAGTCGCGCTTGCTGATAGAAATTAAATTTTTGAATATCCATAGCTGTTGATAATGGCATCCACTTTCTGTCCACCCTTGCACATAGAGCACTGCTCAGAACTGTACGTGTGATAATCAGCAAGGTCATCCGGCGAGAACAAAGCCTTGATGTCAACCTCTTTAAAGACCTTCACCGCGCTGAAAATAGCGGCAATTGCAACCACGTGGCCATTGTAGTACTGGAAGCAATCAAAGCTTCGGGATATCGTCTTGCCCGTAGAAACCGAGGAAACCAACAGCAGTACCTGTTTTCCCCAAATTTTATTTTGCGTGTTGTCACGGAAAATCATTTGGTTGTTCGAGTTTAGTTCTGGCGTAATGACGGAAACATCATTTCCAGCGTTGATTCCGCTGTCTGCAAGTGCTTGTGCCAAAAAAGCACCCAGCATTTCCGTACCTTCCAGACAAATAATTGTGTCCACAATTGTGTTAGTATAGTTCGTTGCCAGACTTTTCGCCGCCTGCTTTGCCATTGTCAGGCTGGTTTTTACTCTTGTAATGTCCACATAATAATTGACGTGCGAGTGGTTGGTTGCAAAATGCCCGGGAATCACGGAAATTTTTACGTCCCTGTTGATTTTCGAACGAATTTCCTGTGCGCGAGTTTCCATAAAAGCGCCTCCTTTAACGAATGTTTCTAACTTGTATTTGTATTATATCACAAATGTTTTAGTTTTACAAGTGAAAAAATTGAAAAATATGCACAAAGATTTAGGGGAACAATTCAGCAAACTTTAACAAATTATTTTTAATAATCACAATGAAAACTGCCACTTGCAAAAAAACGCACTTCGTGATAAAATAGAAGAATAAATTGCAGACCGACAGCATATATTGTCGGTTAAAGGGAGTCGGATTATGACACATCAGTTCGTACTGATACTGGATTTTGGCGGGCAGTATAATCAGCTGATTGCGCGGCGTGTGCGTGAATGCGGCGTATACTGCGAGGTTCTCCCATATAACAAGCTGAACATGGAAGAAATTCGTGCGCTCAACCCTGTGGGAATTATTTTTACCGGCGGGCCGAACAGCGTGTATTTAGAGAGCTCTCCGCATATTTCGCGGGAAGTTTTTGAACTGGGCGTACCAGTGCTGGGAATTTGCTACGGCTGTCAGCTGATGGCATACACACTGGGCGGTACGGTTCGTACCTGCGATGCAAGCGAATACGGAAAAACCGCCACAAATTATGATAGCAGCTCTGTTTTGTTTCAGGAACTGCCCAAAAAGGCGGTTTCGTGGATGAGCCATACGGATTTTGTTGCCGAACCGCCGGCGGGATTCCGCATAACAGCAACCACGGAAAACTGTCCCTGTGCGGCACTGGAAAACGAACAAGCAAAGCTTTACGGCGTGCAGTTCCACCCGGAGGTCAACCACACCGACAACGGGCTTGCCATGCTCCGGAATTTTCTGTATCAGGTTTGCGGCTGTACCGGCGACTGGACCATGGAGAATTTTGCCCAATCGCAAATGACTGCAATCCGCGAAAAAGTGGGGGACGGAAAAGTCCTGCTGGCACTTTCCGGCGGCGTGGACAGTTCCGTTGCCGCGGCATTGCTTTCCAAAGCGGTGGGGAATCAGCTAACCTGTATTTTTGTTGATCACGGCTTTATGCGCAAAAACGAAGGCGACGAGGTCGA
>DBRO01000065.1:0-3732 GCA_002306005.1 Ruminococcus sp. UBA1366
AAAAGGAGGGCAAGCTCCCCGACTGTGTGGTTGCCTGTGTGGGTGGCGGTTCCAACGCAATGGGTGCGTTTTACGATTTTATCCAAGAACCTAACGTGCGCTTAGTCGGCGCGGAAGCGGCTGGCAGAGGGATTGACACCCTCGACCATGCGGCGACGATTTCCAAAGGCAGTGTGGGGATTTTCCATGGCATGAAGTCACTGTTTTTGCAGAATGAATACGGACAAATCGATCCGGTTTATTCTATTTCTGCGGGACTTGATTACCCCGGCATCGGGCCGGAGCACGCCTATCTTCACGAAACGCACCGCGCAGATTATGTGGACATCACGGACGAAGAAGCCGTTTGCGCGTTTGAGTATTTATCAAAAACAGAGGGGATTATTCCTGCGATTGAATCCGCGCACGCAGTCGCCGCTGCAAAAAAAATCGCTCCCACTATGGGAAAAGATCAAATACTCGTCATCAATCTGTCCGGACGCGGCGACAAAGACGTGTATTCCGTGGCAAGATATCGGGAGGTAGACGTTCATGAGCAATAAGAACCGCATTACGCGCTGTTTTGATGACCTGCGCGAGCAGAACAAAAAAGCGCTGATTACCTTTATGACGGCGGGCGTTCCGTGTTTGGCGGACACGGAGGAAATCGTCCTGCAAATGCTGCATCACGGTGCAAATCTTGTGGAAATCGGCGTACCGTTTTCCGACCCAATTGCAGAGGGCGGTGTCATTCAGCGCGCCTCCAAAAAAGCACTGGATGCCGGCACAACACTGGACGGGATTTTCGGCATGGTGCAGAGCCTGCGAAAAAAAACAGATGCGCCCCTGCTTTTGATGATGTATGTAAACACGATTTTTGTCTATGGCACGGAGAAGTTTTTCTCAAACTGCCGCGAATTCGGCATAGATGGGGTGATTGTCCCCGACCTTCCCTATGAGGAACGCGATGAAATTGCGCCGATGGCAGTAAAATATGGAATTTTCAGTATCAATCTGGTTTCCCCAACCTCGGATGACCGGATTGCGGAAATCGCTGCAAACAGTCAAGGCTTTTTGTACTGTGTTTCCTCACTCGGTGTTACCGGAGAACGCTCCAGCTTTTCCACGGATTTTCATGCGTTCTTTGAAAAAATTAACCGAAGTGTTTCCTGTCCTGCCTGTGTGGGCTTTGGCATTGCCGGACCGGATCAGGCAAAGAAAATGGCAAGCTACTGCGATGGTGTGATTGTCGGAAGTGCGGTGGTACGGCTGGCGGACAGTTGTTCCGAAAGCGGCAATTATGCACCAGTTGGCGAATTGGTCGGCAGTCTTCGCAAGGCTTTGGACGAATAAACGAATGAGCAATAAATTTCCCCTGCGCTGCCGATTGGCTTCGCGGGGGAAATTTTTTGAGTTAATGTTCTGTGCGGTTTTTTTTCTTAATTCCCGCATAAATGACAAGCGATACCAGAATAAATCCCAGGTTACACACAATGGAAATCCAAAATTCCGGAGAATGAATATCCCCGGCGCTCATCCCAATGATGGGAAACGTGACGATCATTGGCATCATGCCGATAATACCGGCAAGCAGATAACGAAAATACCGTACACCGCACGCGCCCAAATAAACACTCAGCACATCCGATGGCAGTACAATAATCAGCCGTAGCATTAGTGTGAACAGAAAGTCATTCTGATTTTGGAAATCGCGGAGCATGGCAATTTTTTTGTGCTTGCGGACAATTTGATTGACAATGCTTTCGCCACCCTTTTTGCCGATAAAATACGGAATGGAAACCATCACAGCAGTGCCTAGAATATTGACAAGGAGTGCTACCGGAAGTGGGAACAGCACGCCGTTCGCCGCATAAAGCAGTCCGCTGAAAATCACAATGCTCAAGCTTTTGAGCGCAAACAAGCACAACATGACCAGCGCGGCAAGCACCGGATTCTTCGGGGTATAAAGGAGCATTTCGTCCACTGAAAACTTGTCCCGATTGATTACACAAAAAAGAATAATCGTCAGCCAGATGATACCCACAAAAATTTTTAAAGCAGTATAACGCAAATCTTTTGGTTGCGTTTGTGGATTGCCTACGGAATCACGCCGCACATTTTTCCCTCTTTTCCACGAAAACACGGATTCAATTCGGATTGATCTGTGATTGTAGTACGACTAATTTATTCTCGAAGTGATTTAATATGAATTATTATATCACGGTTTTGAGAGAAATACAAGATTTGTGCTATTTTTTGTTGAAATTCTTTTTAGAATTCTCCAATTTGCCGCGAAATGAATATGATAGAATGGAATACCTGAAAGCGGTGATTGCATGATTGATAAAAACACCTGCGGTGAAGATCTGGCTGTAATTGCTTCGGCAATTGCCATTGCGCTTGCAAAAAACTTAGACGTGGACGAACTGATTACAATGAATTTCTTAATAGAGGCGATTGCAACGAATCTGGATTTAATTGCAAGCCAACGTTTAAAAATTGCACAACGGAACAACAACAGCACAACTGAAATTCTCCTGTAACGCTATTGCTGGTATTGATAAAATTATAACACACAAGATATAGTGTCATGCAATTATGAAAACTGCACAGTTTTTATCTATTTTTACATAGGAATTACGAAAAACTGCTGAATTTCATTTTATGCTGTGCATTTTGCTTGACAGTCATTTGTGCGCAAGTTATAATAAATACATCAAAGCGAAATCTCCGCCGCTGACGGGTTCTTGTGGGATTACACAGTGCTGCGGAGTGGGTTTGGAAGCGGATTTTCTGAAAAAATCGTTTCCGCCTTATTTGCCGACCGTCTGGGCAGTCGTTCTGGAATGATGAAAATCATTCCGGCGGCTGCCCTTGTTTTTTCGAAAGGAGCAGATTCTTATGTACGAGCAATGGAAGGGGTTTTCTGGTGAGGACTGGAAAAACACGATTGACGTTTCGGATTTTATCAAACAAAATTACATTCCCTACACCGGAAATTCGGAATTTTTGGCAAAGCCCACCCAGCGGACAACAGCCATGCTGGAAAAGGTCGAGGCGCTTTTCCGTGCAGAACGCGAAAAGGGCGGTGTGCTGGATATTGACACAACGACGGTTTCTTCCCTGACAAGCTATGCCTGCGGTTATGTGGACAAGGACAACGAAATCATTGTAGGCTTGCAAACCGATGCGCCGCTCAAGCGCGGGGTGAATCCCTTTGGTGGAATCCGCATGGCGCGTGCCGCCTGCGAGGCATACGGCTACAAGCTTTCCGATAAAATTGAGGAAGAGTTTCAATTCCGCACCACGCACAACGACGGCGTGTTCCGGGTGTACACGGACGAAATGAAAAAAGCCCGTCATGCGGGCGTGATTACGGGGCTTCCCGATGCTTACGGCAGGGGCAGAATTATTGGAGATTACCGCCGTGTTGCCCTGTACGGCATTGATCGGCTGATTGAAGAAAAACGCAAGGACAAAGCGCAAATCGGTGACGGCATTTTGGATCAGGACACCATTCGGCTAAGCGAAGAATTATACCAGCAGATGACGTTCCTTGGCAAGTTAAAAGAAATGGCGGCAATGTACGGGTTTGATATCAGCGTGCCTGCGGCAAATGCGCGTGAGGCGGTACAGTGGACGTATTTTGCGTATCTTGCGGCAAACAAAGAACAAAACGGTGCAGCAATGAGCCTTGGACGCGTTTCGAATTTCTTTGATATTTATCTGGCACGCGACATGGAGCGCGGAATT
>DBRO01000065.1:3749-5017 GCA_002306005.1 Ruminococcus sp. UBA1366
GAGCTGTTCGCCGGAGACCCCATGTGGATTACCGAAAGCCTTGGCGGTATGACAGTGGACGGCAAGCCTCTCGTGACAAAAACTTCTTTCCGGATGCTGCACACGCTGTACAATTTGGGGGCGGCACCGGAGCCGAACCTGACGATTCTTTGGTCGAAACAACTGCCGGAAGGCTTTAAGCAATTCTGCGCGAAGGTATCCGCAGATACGGATTCCATCCAGTACGAAAACGACGATTTAATGCGTCCGATTGACGGCGATGATTATGCGATCGCCTGCTGTGTTTCCGCGATGAAGTTAGGCAAGCAAATGCAGTTTTTCGGGGCGCGGTGTAATTTGCCGAAAATATTGCTGTTGGCGCTCAACGGCGGGTATGACAATGTTTTCGGTACAAAGCTTGGCCCGCAAACAGAGCCCTGCACGGATGAAGTGCTGGATTACGACAAAGTTCTGCGGCGCTACCAGACATACCTGAAATGGCTTTGCAAACTGTATGTCAACACCATGAATGTCATTCACTATATGCACGATAAATATGCTTACGAGAAAACGCAGATGGCTCTGCACGACACGAATGTAGAACGCCTGATGGCGTTCGGTGTGGCAGGTATGAGCGTACTGGCGGATAGTTTCAGTGCGATTAAATATGCGAAAGTCAAGCCTATCCGTGACGAAAACGGCTACATTGTGGATTTTCTCACCGAGGGAGATTTCCCGAAATTCGGCAATGATGACGACCGTGTGGATATGATTGCGCAGGAGATTCTCCGTGAAGTTTACGCGGAACTTTCCAGCCACCCGACCTATCGCAACGCAAAGCCGACGCTCTCTGTACTGACGATTACCTCCAACGTGGTGTACGGCAAGAAAACCGGTTCGACACCGGACGGCAGAAAAAAGGGCGAACCCTTTGCGCCAGGTGCAAATCCCATGCACAACCGCGAAACACACGGTGCGCTTGCCTCGCTCAATTCCGTGGCAAAGCTGGAATACTCCTGCTGCGCGGACGGGATTTCCAACACATTTTCGATCCTGCCCGCAGCGCTTGGCAAGGACGAACCCACCCGCGTGGCAAATCTGGTTTCTTTGCTGGACGGCTATTTTGGACAGATGGCACACCACATCAATGTGAATGTCCTTAGCCGTGAAAAGCTCATTGAAGCCTACGAAAATCCTGATGCCTACCCGAACCTTACAATTCGTGTTTCTGGTTACGCGGTGAACTTCCACAAGCTCAGCCGAGAACAACAAAAGGAAGTTATCAGCCG
>DBRO01000008.1:0-620 GCA_002306005.1 Ruminococcus sp. UBA1366
GATGCGGCGGTGGAGGATTACGGCTGTGAGCCGGGCAGGCGCTATCATGTGGGTACCGTACACAGCAAGGACAGCTTTTACGGCGAGGTCGAACCGGAGTGCGCTCCCGTGGCAGACAATATTACTTCCCGTTGGGAAAGCTACTTAAAGTGCGGCTGTTTGGGTTCGGAGATGGAATGTGCGGCGATTTTTTCGGTTTGCACGGCAAAAAATGCCCGCGCCGGTGCTGTGCTCACGGCACTTTGGAATGTGGAGCGTTCCAAAGCCGGACTGCCGGACACGATTACGGAGAATTCTACGCGTGCGATTGTGTGCGGGGTGCGGGCGATGGAATTATTAATCGAACGGGACAGGGAATTAAAATGCGAATTGCCCGAATAAACATAGAGCAAAAAAGAAAACACGGTGAAAAGACGAATACTGCATGAAGTATTCGACCAATCAAAAGGAATTTCTATGAGTAAAACAACGGATTATGATGTGATTATCATTGGCGCAGGAGCGGGCGGCACGTTTGCGGCGTATGAATTCGCCGTACAAGACCAGAATTTGCGCGTGCTGATGCTCGATACCGGCGCGCCCATTTCCGCGCGCAAATGTCCGATTGACGGCAAGAAAAT
>DBRO01000008.1:663-5986 GCA_002306005.1 Ruminococcus sp. UBA1366
TACACCGGCAGCGCGGAGGCGCTTGCGCTAATGGAATACGTCGATACTGTGAACCTTGCCATGGGCGGGGAAGGCACAAAGCTTTATTCCACCGTTCGTTCGGATATCAAATCCGAGGCGCTCAAATATAATCTCCACCTTCTGGACGCAAAAGTCCGGCATTTGGGTACTGACCGCAACCGTGTGATTTTACAGAACATTTATGAATTTCTCAAAGACCGCACGGAGATGCATTTTTATGAAACCGCGCAGACCATTACAAAGCAGGGCGAACGCTTCACTGTTGCCACGGATAAGGGGAGTTATACGGCGGAATTTGTCGCCTGTGCGGCGGGGCGTTCCGGTTCGGCTTGGCTGGCGGGGGTTTGCCGTGATTTCGGCATTGAAACCAAAAGCAACCGCGTGGATATCGGTGTGCGGGTGGAAATTCCCGCGGCGATTTTTGAGGAGATTACTACAAAAGTTTACGAAAGCAAATTTGTGTATCGCACAAAAAAATACGGCGACCTTGTGCGGACGTTCTGCATGAATCCCTACGGCGAAGTGGTGACGGAGAACACTAACGGCATTGTCACGGTGAACGGGCATAGCTATTCCGACCCCAAATATCATACCGAAAACACGAATTTCGCGCTGTTGGTTTCTAATAATTTTTCAGAGCCGTTCCGCGACAGCAATGCTTATGGCGAATCCATCGCACGGCTTTCCAATATGCTGGGCGGTGGGGTGCTGGTTCAGCGGTTTGGGGATTTGATTTCCGGCAGGCGCACCAACGACCACCGGCTGAGCCAGAGTTTTTTGCGCCCCACCTTGCAGGCAACGCCGGGAGATTTAAGTCTTGTGATTCCCAAACGCCAGTTGGATGATATTATTGAAATGATTTATGCACTCAATAAAATTGCGCCCGGCACGGCGAATGATGATACGCTGTTGTACGGCGTGGAAGTGAAGTTTTATAATTCCCGCGTGAGTGTGAATGAGCAGTTGGAAACCGCTGTATCGGGCTTCTATGTGTTCGGGGATGGTTCGGGCGTGACGCATTCGCTTTCGCAGGCATCGGCTTCCGGTGTGTATGTTGCGCGGGAAATTTCCGCAAAAATAAAGAAATTGCAGAGCAAGGGGTAGCATTTTAGCAAAAGGAGTTCCTTTATGAAATATTGCAAAAGCTGTGGCGAACCCTACAAGGGCGAATATTGCGAGCATTGCGGCTATGGCAAGCCGGCGGAAAAAAGCAAGTCGATTGTAAAAATTGAAAAAGAACTTGCCCATACCGGCAGAAAGCAAGACCGAATCACCGCAAAAAAAGAACCCCGCGCGCCGGAAACGGTGAAAAAATCCGTCCGCACGCGCAACACCGTGCTGGCTTTTTTGGGGCTTGCCGTGCTGACGGTGGTGATTACGCTGATTGTGAACAGCGGGATTTTCACCAAAGCCGAAAAAGAAGAAGTTATTGAGAACTACTTTACCGCCATACAGGACAAGGATTTTGACAAGCTGATTGATACCATGACGCCGGAAATGCGCGAGGCGTTGGTGAACCGCCGTGAGGAGGAGGGTTTGTCGAAAAGCGAATATGTTGCGGAGAGTTTTTCGGATTATTTTTCGTATTTTGGCGATGATATGACGGTGAAGGTGGAGTTTGGCAGCAAAAAGGAAATCACCAACGATAACGGTGAGCTGGACGAGAACGAAACCGCTTACGAAACCACCTACGGCAAGAGCATTGATATAAAAAGCGCGTATAAGATTCGCGCAATTGTGGATTTCTCCGGCAGTGAGGCAACGGAAACCTTGAAGTACGATGTGCTGGTGGCAAAGATTAAGAAAAGCTGGTACATTATGAATATCGAAGAAGCGGACGATGATGAGGATGTAACCGCCTCCGATTTGGATTCCGCAGAAGAATAAAATCAGCAGTGTTTTGAATCTGTACAAAGCTTTTTGAGGAAAGCATGTCCGCAATAGGGCAAATTACCCAATAATAAAATTGTAACTTTGTGGACTTTATACATTGACGATCTTAGTATTATGATATACAATTATAATATTATATAATATTAGAAGGAAGTGTTTTTATGAGAAGTATATCAAAGAAGTTGTTGGTGCTAATTTTTGCATTTGTTTTTGGCGTAAACATGGTAAATGTAAACGCATTTGCAACAGGAAATAACAGGTCCCTTAAGAGGGTAAATAATGAAAATATTAGGAGCCTGCTAACAACTAATGCGTTGGAATGGGCGAATTTGATTAAACCAGAGGTAAATATCACAATAGGAAATATTAACCAAGTATCTGTGCCGGAGACAAATCAAATTAAATATGTGGCTTCGTTTTTTTCTGATACAATACCCTACGGTTATGCGGTTTTTGAATTTGTCGATAATGATGTTGTCATCGAACAATCTGTAATTGAAAGAGGAATTGACAATATATATTCAGAACTAATGGATGTGGTTGATGAGAAAATTGGTAACAATTTTAAAGACTATGCGGTTGATAAAAGTGTTATACAGATTACACCGTTTCAATATGCTGTATGCGTAACTGATAAGAATAAGAATGTAATAACTTATGATAATTATGGGGACGAATTAACTGAATATACGAATGAAGATGAGACATCATATTCAGAGGGAAGCAGTATTTATATCTATAGTAACAACTGGAAATCATCAAGCTATACTGAGGAAAAATCAAGTAAAATAGTTTTAAAAAAATTCACAAAAAGATCTACACTTTTCTCAGAAGATAAAATCGAAAACATTACTGGAAAGTATGCGTGTGCAGTCCAAGCATTAACTCAAATTGCATACATGGAAGGTTTATGCACTGGTACAAGCAAATCAATACAAACAACGTATAATTTGTTGTGGGATTATACCGATACGAAAGAAACAGATGATTCTAAAAAGAAAACCAGTAAAGATAAAATTATTTATGGAACGACTGGGACATGGATTACTCCAGGTATTCAAAAATCGGCTAAAGGATTCGTAGAATATGCACAAGAAATGGGTTATACGGACACGAAATATAAAGGGGTTGAAAGTAATCCGTCTGTAGCCTGGATAAAAGACAAACTCAAAAATAATCGCCCTGTGTTAATGAGTTATGCTATAAATGTTAAAGGAGAAGATGATAATACAGGACATCAAATATCTATATTAGGGTATATAAAAGCAAAAAAAGTATCGTCTGGCAATACATGGAATTATTTAATGGTATATGATGGTTGGCATAGCACAGTGAGTTATTTAAACTATTCAACGGTGGATTTCACGCGTTGTGATGCAACATATTTTTGGGTAAAATAAGGAGGGACATTTATGAAATATAAAAGGGTTGTTGTTTTATTTCTGACGATATTTACGCTTTGTGGCTGCGGCAATGCAAATCAATCGAAAAGTCAATCAGATAGTGATAATACACACGCCATCACAGAGTGCGGTATTGTGAAGCAAATTGTGGATGAAAATACGGTTTTAGTAACCATCAACAAGCAGTTTGGCAATTATGAAATTGGGGATAGCATTTATATCTCCTATGATAAGCTCACGATTGAAAGCGAGCTGGAAGACGCCTATCAGCAAACCTTAAGCTCGGATTTTTCAGAATTGAACGTCGGAGATGAAGTGGGGATTCAATACTTTGAGAAGACGGATACCCAAAAGGACGGGTTGGATTATTTTAATATGGATACTATATATAAACATGTTTTTGAAACCCACGGGCTTGTTAAGAAAATAGGTGATGATGGTACGGTTACGGTAGAACTCAACGACATCACCTATTCGAAAATTTACGAGAAAGGCACAGTTGTACGTGTCAAGTATGAAACTCTGGTCGATGTCAGTGAAGAAAGCTCTGCGATTGACAGTGGCAACGACGTTCTAGCTGTTAATGACGAGGTGATTGTCCTGTACGACCAAAAAGCATCGGAAACACAGGATGGTTATGATTATTTTGATCTTCCGGTTTTATTTAAAGTTGTTTAACATACAAAAAAGCAGATTGTTCATTTCGAACAATCTGCTTTTTTGTATATGCAATTAGTTGCCGTACTTGGAAGTCGCGATTTTAATACCCACGCCCATGGTGGACGCAACAACCACGCTCTTGAGGTACTGTCCCTTTGCTGCCGCCGGCTTTGCCTTAACGACCGCTTCCATAAGGGTGTTGAAGTTTTCCTCCAGTTTATCCTTGCCGAAAGAAGCCTTGCCGATGGGGCAGTGAATAATATTGGTTTTATCCAAACGATACTCGATTTTACCGGCTTTTGCTTCGGTAACTGCCTTGGCAACATCCGGGGTAACCGTACCCGCCTTGGGGTTCGGCATCAAGCCGCGGGGTCCGAGAATTTTACCCAGACGACCGACAATGCCCATCATATCAGGAGAAGCGACAACCACGTCGAACTCCATCCAGTTTTCTTTCGTGATTTTCTCTACCAAATCCATGCCGCCAACATAATCTGCGCCGGCTGCCTTTGCCGCATCGTACTTGTCTTCCTTGCAGAAAACACAAACGCGAACGTTTTTGCCGGTGCCGTTGGGCAGAACAACCGCGCCGCGAACCTGCTGGTCTGCGTGACGGGAATCCACACCCAGACGGATGTGAGCCTCAATGGTTTCATCAAATTTTGCTTTTGCGCCCGTGCAGGTAAGCTCCAGAGCTTCGGGGGCGTCGTATAATTTTGCCTTATCAATCAGCTTTGCGCTGTCGGCATATTTTTTGCCGTGTTTCATAAATGAATTTCCTCCCTGTAAAGTGGTAATACCGCAATGCTTTATTTTCGCAAAACGGCTAACGGATGATTCCTCCCACCATATTGTACGCCGGTGAGTTCTGCCGCGTCTGCCTAGTCAACAACCTCCACGCCCATGGAGCGGGCTGTTCCGGCAATCATGCTCATCGCGGTTTCAATGGAACCGGCGTTCAAGTCGGGCATTTTCTGTTCTGCAATTTTCTGAACCTGTTCTTTGGTAATCTTCGCAACTTTCGTTTTGTTCGGAACACCGGAGCCGGATTCAATGTTGCAGGCTTTTTTAATCAGCACCGCTGCGGGCGGTGTTTTGGTTACAAACGTAAAGGATCTGTCCGCGTAAACCGTAATCACAACCGGAATAATCAGTCCGATATCGCCTTTGGTTCTTTCGTTAAAATCCTTGGTGAACGCCATGATATTGACGCCGTGCTGACCCAGCGCAGGGCCGACCGGCGGTGCGGGAGTTGCTTTTCCCGCAGGAATCTGCAGCTTAATAAAGCCTACTACCTTTTGTGCCATAATGACATAACCTCCATATTATGTGGTAAAGGCGAGCCG
>DBRO01000008.1:6026-9904 GCA_002306005.1 Ruminococcus sp. UBA1366
AGCGGCAGGGTGACGGGCGTTTCCCGACCGAACATGGAAACCGTCACATCAACGTTTTGATTTTCCAGATCAATCGCTTGCACAACGCCGGAAAAGCCTTCGAACGAACCGCCGGAGACGCGCACTACGCTGCCAACCCTGAAATGGACTTCCACGGTGGGTTTGGCTTCCACGCCCAGCGCCGCTACCTCCTGATCCGTCAAAGGGATTGGCTTGGATGCCGGACCGACAAAGCCTGTAACGCCGCGGGTGTTGCGGACGATATACCAGGAATCATCCGACATGACCATTTTCACCAGCACATAGCTGGGAAACAGCTTGCGTTCCGAAGTTTTTTCTTGGCTGTCCTTGACTTCGGTTACCAGTTCCGTCGGGATCCGTATTTCCGGAATCATATCGTGCAGTTTGCGGTTTTCAACAACCTTTTGAATATTCTCAGCCACTTTATTTTCATAACCGGAATAAGTGTGGATCACATACCATTTTGCCTGTTCGGCCATTGGATAACCTCCCGTAATTCGGTTTTGAAAACCCGGTTTTCCGGATTAATTTCCGATTTTAAATAGCAGTTCAATAATCGCACCAACGCTCAAATCAATGCCGGCAAGAAACACGCCCACCAAAATCATCAAGGTAAGGACAACGCCGGTATTGTTCAGCACTTGTTTTCTGCTGGGCCATACGACCTTTTTCAGTTCTGCCTTCAGTTCGCGGAAATACTGAGCCGGACCTCTCTTTTTTCCCTTTGCTTTCGCTTTGGAATTTGCAGCTGCTTTTGCTTTTGCTGCCGCCACAGCTTTTTCGGCACGGGTTTCGTTACTCATAATCGTCCCTCCGCCTACTTCGTTTCCTTGTGAAGCGTATGTTTCCTACAGAACTTGCAATGCTTGGTCATTTCAAGCTTATCAGGATCATTCTTCTTGTTCTTCTTCGTGTTGTAATTCCTTTGCTTGCACTCCGTACAAGCCAGCGTAACCTTCACTCTCATCTCGGCACCTCCTGACGAAATTTCTGCCCTGTGATGAACAGGACAATTTGCCTCCCTCTATGCCGGAGTGAAGCCGGCGAGGTCTTTTGCGGCAATTTTGCGCACAAAAAAATAGACCTCAAAAGAGGTATATTTATTTTACCACGAATCCCAAAGTCTTGTCAAGGGTTTATGTGAATAATCTGTAAACTTTGCCTGCAAAACAAGGGTTATTCCGTATAAGTCCGTACCCGCAGGGGAATTCCCTCCCGATCGGCAACTTCTTGGGCGCGGGCAATTTCCGTCGGGGAAATCACATCCACCACCGTAAACACCACTTCGGGAAAAATTTCTTTTGCTTCGCGGGCAAATTTCAGCATGGCATCGTAGCTTTTTTCGCCAAAAGCCGGCTGGGTAACCCGGCAGTATTCCGCCGCCGAACCGGCATTCAGACTAATCGAAACCTCATCCAGCAGTCCGCGCAGCAATTCCGCGGTGGGTTTGCCGTGAATCAAATCCGAAAGCCCGTTGGTGTTCAGCCGGATTTTGACGCCGGATACCGAACGGATATACTTTGCTGTGGCAATCAGCGCGTCCAAAGCCTCGGTCGGTTCGCCAAACCCGCAGTACACGACTTCATCAAACTGGTTCAAATCATATTTTTTTAAATCCGCAATTGCCTCGTCCGCCGCGGGGGTGTGGTCGAGCCACAGGCTGTCCGAACCGTATGCGCCGTCGCCGTTGTTCCGGATACAAAACACGCACGCGCACGGGCATTTGTTGGTTAAATTCACATATAGGCTGTTGCCGATGGTATAGGTGATATTCATCATAAGAATCATTCCTTTTATAAAAGTCCTGTTCTTATTATACACCGCTGCTGGAGAAATTACAAGTCCTTGCTCCCTCCACAAAACGTCCTCCAATGCATGATACAAAAAACCGCCGCAGGAAAAATTCCCACGGCGGTATAAATGCTACGATTAAAGCTCTGCGAAATACTTAATGGTTCTAACCATCTGGCTGGTGTAGGAGTTCTCGTTATCGTACCAAGATACAACCTGTACCTGATAGATATCGTCCTCGATCTTAGAAACCATTGTCTGGGTGGAATCGAACAGCGAACCAAACTTCATGCCGATGACATCAGAAGAAACAATATCTTCTTCGTTGTAGCCAAAGGATTCGGAAGCAGCAGCCTTCATGGCAGCGTTGATGCCTTCAACAGTCACGTCCGTACCCTTAACAACTGCCGTCAGGATGGTAGTAGAGCCGGTCGGAACAGGCACTCTCTGTGCAGAACCGATGAGCTTGCCCTTGAGTTCCGGAATAACCAGACCGATTGCCTTCGCAGCACCGGTGGAGTTCGGAACGATATTAGCGGCACCCGCTCTTGCTCTGCGGAGGTCGCCCTTTCTGTGCGGGCCATCCAGAATCATCTGGTCGCCGGTGTAAGCATGAATGGTGGACATGATACCGCTCTGGATCGGCGCATACTTATTGAGCGTATCCGCCATAGGTGCCAAGCAGTTTGTGGTGCAGCTTGCCGCAGAAATGATGGTATCTTCTTTGGTCAGTGTTTTTTCATTTACAGAGAACACAACCGTCGGCAGGTCATTACCCGCGGGAGCACTGATGACAACTTTCTTTGCGCCGGCATCAATGTGTGCCTGAGATTTCGCCTTAGAAACATAGAAACCGGTGCATTCCAGCACAACGTCAACATCAAGTTCCTTCCAGGGAAGTTCTGCCGCGTTGGGCTTTGCATAAATCTTGATGGTTTTGCCGTCTACGGTGATGGAATCCTCGCCGGCTTCCACAGTGTGAAGACCTTCGCCGATTCTGCCGCAGTAGCCGCCCTGCGCGGTGTCGTACTTCAACAGATGCGCGAGCATTTTGGGTGCGGTTAAGTCGTTGATTGCGACAACCTCATAACCCTCTGCACCGAACATCTGACGGAACGCAAGACGTCCGATCCGGCCGAAGCCGTTAATTGCAACTTTTACTGCCATAATTAAGAAACCTCCTAAAAATTTTTCTTTTCTTATTTTACACTATTTCCTGCACTTTTGCAAGCGCTTTGATAAAAAAATAACTAATTTTCGGCATAACATCTAAAACGATTTCTTTAAAACGTTTGAAAAATAAACTTTTTGTAAAACAGAACAGAGATATTTTCATCTTCGCTATTTTGTGATATAATAGGAGAAAATATTCATAAGGCTTTGTGCACTCCCTTGTGCAAAATGGGCACACGCAAAGTTTGCAGGGATTATTATGGGATTCTCATAACATCTGGGTAAGGAGTAATGACAAGTGAATTGCGAAGGATTGTATTGGGTTCAGCAATTATATGAAAATTCGGTGTTCCGTACGGCATTATTTTCGCCGAAGGGGGAATTGCTTTGGTCGAACGCGCAGGATTTTTATTCGGATTTTCAGGAGATAACCCTAGACTCGGATATGCCAGTTCAAAATGCGCTGGGCAATCGCCAACAACCAGACCTAAAAAGTTTGCAGGATTTTTTACGCGTAACAAAAGAAAGTCGGTTTACGATTCATCACATGGGGGAACGCTACCATTTTCGCGTGGTACCAATTTATTTTGATGATCCGCAACAGATGGAATCCGCCGGTGCGCCCACAGCCTTTTTGCTGCAAGCAAGCGGTATTTCGGAATTCCATAAAATTTACGGTTGGACAAACACCGGCAACGAAACGATGCGGCAGATTGCCGGCGTACGAACCGCAATTTCGGAAATCGTTGCAACGAACACCGTACTTTACAGCGAATTAGAAAAATACGGAAAATATGATCTGCTTCAGCTGCTTACCAATCAGATTTCCAGCTGCTACAAGGCGCTTTCCACCAGTATCAATTTGGCGGAAATGGTGAAGTACAGCACAGGGT
>DBRO01000008.1:9936-18915 GCA_002306005.1 Ruminococcus sp. UBA1366
GTCCGTCATATTCAACCCGATATTTGCATGGAACTGGACTTTGATAAATTTACCTCGGTGGTGCTGAATCTTGTGGTCAACGCAGTGCAGAACAATATTTCGGAAGAAAAGCGCGTAGTTGTTAGTTTGAAAAAAACGCGCAGGGAAATTGTGTTTTCCGTGGAAGACAACGGAATAGGAATTCCGACAGAAAAAATAGCGCTGCTGTTTATTCCCCATGCGCTCAGCGAGAAATATTCCGAAAAATCCGGTCTGGGACTGCCATTATGCAAAATGTTTGCCGACCACTATGGCGCGGCTGTTACGGTTTCTTCCCAAACCGATGTGGGCACGCAGATCTTTATGCGTTTTCCGCGCTGTGAACAGGGCGACTGCGACGATGTGCCCCGGTTGGATTCCCCCGCAAAAAAATATGTCTCGGAACGCTTCTCACCCCTCTATGTCTATCTGTCGAAAGTCGTCAAAATCCGGATTGTGTAAATGCCCCGCAAAGCAAACCGTAAATTTTCACAAAAAAACAGGACAGTCATAGCTGTCCTGTTTTTGCTTTATAAATTGGCTTGAATGGCGGCTTTGAGGATTTCAAAGCCCTTTTCGAGCTGTTCATCGGTGACGACTAACGGGCATAAAAAGCGAATGACATTTCCGTATGCACCGGCGTTTTCAATAATGAGTCCATTCCGGACGGCGGTTTGGATAATATCCGAAACCAGTTTACTGGCGGGTTCTTTAGTTTTTTTGTCGGTCACGAATTCAATGCCCAGCATACAGCCAACGCCCCGTACATCGCCCACGACTTCAAGTTCTTCTTTCCATGCGTTAAACTCCGCAAAGCACTTCTTGGAGATTTCCAAGGCGCGGTCGCAAAGCTTGTCGCGCTCCATTATCTCGATCACTTTTAATGCAGAAGCACACGCCAGCGCGTTTCCGCCGAACGTACCGCCCAGTACCCCGGGTTTCATTTTTTCCAGCACTTCTGCGCCGGTGGTAACGGCACTGAGCGGAATGCCCGCCGCAATGGATTTTGCGCTTGCCAAAATATCCGGCGGACAGCCCGCCTCATCCCAGTAACAGGAAACAAACATTTTACCGGAGCGCCCGAAGCCGGTCTGCACTTCATCCGCAATGAGCAGGATGCCCTTTTCGTCGCAGATTTTGCGGACAGCTTTTACAAATTCCATCGGTGCGGGGACAAATCCGCCCTCGCCCTGTACGGGTTCCATCACGATGCCTGCAACCATGTCTGCAGGAGAGGCTTCATCAAACATTCTTTCTAGTTTTTCGATGTAGTAGGCAATTGCCTGTTCTTCCGTCATGCCTTCCGGCATACGGTAAAGATAGGGGTATTCCGCCCGGTAAACGCCGTCCGGAAAAGGTCCAAAGCCGTTGGAATAAGACTTTTTCGCCGTCATGGTGGAAGCAAGCAGGGTTCTGCCGTGAAACGCACCTGAGAACACGATGATATTCGGTCTGCCGGAGGAACAACGCGCAATTTTTACGGCATTTTCCAAAGCTTCCGCGCCGGAATTGGCAAACATTGTTCTGCGGTTTTTGCTTTTTACGGGAACAATTTCGTTCATCTTTTCTGCAAGCGCAATATAACCCTCGTGCGTGATGATGTTCATCATGGCGTGAAAATACTTCCCCGCCTGATTTTGCACCGCCTCCACGATTTCCGGCTGGCTGTACCCGATATTTAACACACCGACACCGCCGACCCAATCCATAAAGACATTTCCGTCCACGTCTTCGACCATCGCACCTTCTCCCCTGCTGATCACGACAGGGTAGACGGACTTAATCGAGTCCGGCATTGCCTCGTGACGACGTTTCAGAATTTCCGCCGCTTTGGGTCCGGGGAGCGGAGTTTTGATTTCCGGAAGTGCAGTTCTGAGCATTTTTTACAAGTCCTTTCAATATCATAATTTCAGGGTAACCCATTTAAATTGCCGAGTCCAGCGCATCGAGATAAATCTGCCGGATTTCTTCGCGGGTAAACACTACAGGATGCCATGCAATTCCCGCCGCAGAAATTTTTAAAGCATTGTCGGTAAGCCAATCCACGTCGTTCTTTGTAATGCCATACGAACTTAGGGGTGCATAAACGCCGAGCTTTTCCATCAGCGTGATTAAAACCGCAACGAAGTCGTTTTCATCTTTTCCGCCGATTGCGTGCGAAAGCGCCGCAAATTTTCCGGGGTTTCCATGGATGGAACGCGTAAACACAACCGGCGCAAGCGAGGCAAGCCCCCTGCCGTGTACGATGTCGCGCAGGCCGGATACGGGGTGTTCCAGCCCGTGGAGTGCTGTGACACCGGCGGTGTTAATCACCATGCCGCCCAAGGTGCTGGCAAGCGAAAGATTTTCCCAAGCAATTTCATCCGCGGGGTTTTCCGCAAGCTTTAACACGTTTTCCGCCGCAAGAGAAGCACCATACAGCGCCATCATATCCGTCAGCGGCTGGCTCACGCGGGAAATATACGCATCAATGTTGTGGCAAAGCGCATCAAAGCCCACACTGACGAGCACGTTTTTTGGCATAGTCATCATCAATTCAGGGTCAATGATGGAGCAGGCGGGCACAATGGCATTGCACCGCAAGGATTTTTTATCATGGGTTTCGGGGTTTGTCAGCACGGCAAATCCGTTGCCCTCACTGCCGGTTCCGCAGGTTGTCGGCACGGCAATCACGGGGAGTGCCTTTGTGCTGCTTTTGATTCCAAAAATATAGTCGTTGATATCACCGCCGTTTACGGTTTGGAACGCAATTGCTTTGCCGGCATCGATACTGCTGCCGCCGCCAATTGCCACAACCACGTCACAGCCTTCTTTTACGGTGATTTCCGCACCTTGATAAACGGTTGTTGTCATCGGGTTCGGCGTAACCTCGTCGAAAACGTACGAGGTTACCCCTGCCTGATTTAAAAGGCTCTGCGTTCGATTGAGCAGACCCGATTTCCTAGTGCTGTTTCCGCCCGTGACAATCAATGCTTTTTTTCCGTATTCGGCTGTTTTTTCGCCAATCAGCGAAGCTTTTCCCTTGCCGAAAATTAAATTTACGGGCAGATGATATTGAAATTCCAAGATTAAGAACTCCTTATTAAAGAATTTACTTTACGTTTTCTGTTTTGCCGTCTTCCACGCCAACGAAATAATCTTCCGACAAGCCGTAATTTTCAAGAATCTTCATCAGTGTGCCGTCCTCTTTCATGGCATTGAGAGCGTCGTTGACTTCCTCTATGAAGGCTTCATCCTCAAACCGCACGGCAGAACCGATTTGTCCGCTTGCTTCCGCTTCATACGGGGTTAAAAGCTTTAACTTCAAAGAACTATCCGAAGAAAGCGTGTAGCCTGCCACGATACCATCCGTAACCACGGCATCTACTTTACCCATGTTTACTGCCGTCATGAGGGTTGCCTGACTGTCATAGGCTTCCAGAGAACCGATTTTACCCGCATCCAGCCAAGCCTGTGCTGTATCATAGAAGGTTGTGCCGGGCTGTGCGCCAACTTTCTTGTCTTTTAAGTCATCCTTGCTTGTAATGGAGGAATCCTCCGGAATGACAACCGCTTCGCCCTCCTGATACCACTTATCGGAGAACGCCGCCTGCTGGAGCCGGTCATCCTTCACATACATTGCATCCACGACCATATCAATATTGTTGTTGTTCAGTTCCACAATTAGGTTGGAGAAGTCCACGACCTGCATTTTGATATCCTCAATGCCAAGCCGGCTGCAGATTTCCTTTAAGATTTCAATGTCAATGCCTTCCAATTCGCCGGTGTCCACGTCCTTATAACAGAACGGCGCATCGTTGGAAGAACCAATGGTGATATAGCCCTTTTCCTTAATTTCCTGCAAGAGTGCGGATTCGCCCCCTTCGGTGGTGCTGGAATCGGATTTCTTTTCACAGCCGGTGATGGACACAGTTGCTAAAAGCGCTGCCAGAATCAATGCTGCGAATTTCCTCAGTTTCAGTTTTTTCATATTCTTTTTCCTTTCTGCCTTTTGGCTGCAAATTATAACAGGGTCTTGCGTCAACCTTTATTCAGTTTCCGTTCGACCAATCTGCTCAGCTGAGAGAGTGGAATACTCAGCACCAGATAAACCAGTGCCAATATCGTGTAAGCTTCCACGGTAAGAAATGTCTGCGAAGCAAAGGTCTTTGTACGGAGCAGGAGTTCCTGAACCGAAATCATGGCAAGCAGGGAGGTGTCTTTAATCAGCATGACCAAATAGTTTCCAAACACCGGCACGGAGTTGCGCATGGCCGGCGGAATGATAAAATGAAGCATGACTTTGCGTTCGCTAAAGCCCAGTGCCAGTCCTGCTTCCCGCTGTCCAGGATCCACCGCCAAAATGGAGGAACGTACAACCTCTGACATATAACAGCCGTAGTTGATGGAAAACCCGATGATACCGCAGGTTTCTGCGGAAAGCGAAAAATAGCTGATGTAGCCCATCATATCCGCCACGCCCTTTACCAGCGCGGGAACCACAAAATAAATGTAGAAAAACTGCACCAGCAGCGGTGTTCCGCGGACGATTTCAATGACAACACCCAAAATGCCGCGCAGAACTTTATTTTTAGACAGCCTGCCCAAAGCAATCAAAACAGCAAGGATCATTGCGCCGACAAAGCCCACAAGCGTAATGTAAAGCACAACGCCGATACCGTCTAACAGGCTGGGACCAAGGAGGTCAAGTGCTTTTTCAAAATTTAAATCCATGTTTAGTTTCCTCCTTTTTTATAAAACTCTTGAAAGAAAAGCCCTCGTGCGTTCATTTTTCGGGTTTGTGAAAATCTCCTGCGGCGCATTCTCTTCCACCACATATCCGCCGTCCATAAAAATCACGCGGTCGGCAACGTCCTTTGCAAAGCCCATTTCATGCGTGACGACAATCATCGTCATGCCTTCCTTCGCAAGGTTTTTCATAACTTCCAGAACATCACCAACCAGCTCGGGGTCCAGCGCGGAGGTTGGTTCGTCAAATAAAAGCACTTCCGGATTCATTGCCAGCGCACGGGCAATCGCTACCCGCTGTTGCTGTCCGCCGGATAGAGCACTGGGTCTGGTGTCCGCTTTTGCTTCCAGTCCGACTTTTTTGAGCAGTTCCATTGCCTGCTCTTTTGCCTCATGCTTGGGCGTTTTGTTCAGCTTAATGGGTGCAAACATCACGTTTTCCACCACAGTTTTCAGCGGAAACAAATTAAACCGCTGAAAAACCATCCCGACTTTTTTGCGGTAGCCGGTAACTTTTTTGCCCAGCTTCGTAATGTTTTCGCCCTCAAAGTAAATCTCACCGCCGCTGGGCTTCTCCAGCAAATTGATACAGCGCAGCAACGTGCTTTTTCCCGAACCGGACGGCCCGATGATGACAACCACTTCGCCCTTTTCAATATCAATGTTGATATTTTGCAGTACCTCAAGGTCGTTAAAGTGCTTCGACAAATTTTTAATTTCAATTACCGGCATAGGATACTCCTTTTCCAAATAAAAAACGCAGAGCCGTGGCTTTTTTGTAGAAAGCCTCATTGCTCTGCGCTGTTTTTATTTTAAATTGGTGTTAAACTTCGTATTTTGCACGAATAAAATCCGTTAGGAACTCGCTTGTCTTTTCAATGCCCAAAAAGCTGGAATCAATCATAATTTCCTTGTGCGCCTTGTCCGACATGGAATAGCCGCAGTAGTGACGGTGGTAGGAATCCCGCGCCTTATCCACGGCGGAAATCATCTTTACCGCCTCGTTGGGCGTCATGCCAAGCCGTTCCACGCAATTGACAAGCCTTGCCTCATACGGCGCGTAAATGAAAATCCGCACCAGATTTTTGGTATCAGAAAGAATTTGTTCCGCGCATCTTCCTACAATAATGCAGGAACTCTTTGCCGCAAGGTCGGTGATAATCTGCTGTTGCGCCGCAAAAATCTTGTCCTGGATTTCTGTTGTGCCAAGCCCCAAAGGATAATTCATATTAAAGAAGGCGGATTTTGCACTTTCTTCCGAATCACTGACGGTTGAAACCGGCAGGTTCAGTTTTTTTGCCGCTAAATCCACAATATCGCGGTCGTAGTATTCAATCCCGAGCTTTTCGCTCATCATTCTTGCAATCGGCCTGCCAAGGCTGCCGAACTGTCTGGCTATCGTGACAACAAATTTTTCTTTCATGCTATCAAGCCCTTTTCTTTCTGGTATGCTTCAATTATATCACGCAGTTTTCACAGAAACAATGTTCACGGACGATAAAGTTTATTCCTCGCCCTTGTACTTTGAGTACAAATGTGATATGATATCTATAATAAACTTCATAGAATAACCAAAAATCCGAAAAGAGGGCGGTTATGCAAACTAAGGTATCCGAGCTTTACGAAGCGGGAAAGAGCAAATTTCGGCTGAAACTGCAAGCCGGTGCAAGCGGGCTGACGAACAGTGTTTATTGGGTTTATCTTGCGGAAGACCCCCGCAATGTTTCGTTTTTAAAAGGCGGGGAGCTTGCCATTACTACGGGAATTTTTACCCAGAACGGCGTTTCCTTATATGAATTTATTCGTTCGCTTGCCATGTGCAATTGCAGTGGAATCATTGTCAACACCGGACAGTACCTGCACGAAACCGACATTACGCCGCAAATTATTGAGCTTTGCGACAAAAACCGGTTTCCGCTGTTTGTTATGCCTTGGGAAGTCCATCTGGTGGATTTAATGCAGGAATACTGTACGATTCTATTGCAAAGCAACCGCATGGAGGACAGGCTGAACACGGCATTTCAAACGGCAATGTACCAATCTCCGCTAAACGAAAACGTGATTCGCACCCTTAATCGCGCCGGTTTCCCCACTGCGGCGGATTATCGGATTCTCACGGTTCAAAATTTGCAGAACACCACACGGGTGGTCATGCCACTGAATGCGCTGGGATTCCGGTATCATGTTTTTGAGTATGAAAATATGAAAATTATTGTATATTTACCATCGGAACATTCCAATACTTTTGAAAATCTGGCGGAACAAATCTGCTACTGCGACAGCGTCCGGCTGGGTGCAAGCGATGTGTTTCACTCGATTACAGAGTTGGCAACCGGTTACAAACGGGCAAGGTTTGCACTTGCCGTGGCGCTTGCAAGAGGAAAAAGCTATGCCGGCTTTGAAAGCCTTGGCTTTTTGAAAATTCTCTTTTGTACCTCGGATACAAAACTGCTGTGGGAACTCTATCAGCAAAGGCTTGCGAAACTGGAAGCCTATGACGCGGAGCATTCCGGAGAGCTATGTGACACGCTCAAAACCTTTCTGCTTTGCGACTGCAATCTTTTGCTGACGTCCAAGCAAATACACACGCACCGCAATACCATCATCTATCGGGTTTCCAGAATCAAAGAAATATTGCAGACTTCTTTGGACAGCGCGGAGGAGAAATTTAACCTGCTAGCGGCTTTTTACATTAAGGAGTACTTTTCGCTTTAGGCAATTCTACACAATGGTCTGGTAAAAGATGCGTAGCGGTATGGTCTGTTTTTACCATTGACTTCTACTAAAAATGAGGTATATAATAAAAATAGAACGCTTGCGGAAAGGGGCATTGTCATGCGGATTCGGGAACTCAACGACTGGATGGTGCTTAATAACATTATCTATAAAATTTACAGCACACAGGACGAATATGCCATGCGCTGTGAGGTGCTCGAACAGCTTAAAATGGTGATAGATTTTGATGCGGCGGATTTTTATCTTGCCGAACCTGCTGGTCAAGGCTTGCGCTGTCCGGCGCTGTACAACTGCGAAGACACCAACTGCGATGATTTGGATTCGCTGGATTATTCCCGCGGGATTTTATACAGCGGAAAAACTGTGATTTACCGCGAAACGGATATTTTTTCTGACGAGGAACGCACCAAAACGGAGTATTATCAGCGTGTTTACAAGCCAAACAACTGGCATTTCTCCATGCAGGTGATTTTGTATTATCAGCAGGAATTCATGGGCGTGATTACTTTTTACCGCACGATTGGTAAGGATAATTTTGAATACGACGATATTTTTATTATGGATATGCTCAAGAATCATTTGGCGTACCGCCTGCATAGTGACCGCGCTGCCGTACAAAATCCAATACGGATTTCTGCGGAGGATGCGGTGAAAGCATATGATTTTACTAAGCGCGAGGAGGATGTGTTCCGGCTTTTGCTGGATGGGCTGGACAACCAGCAGATTGCCGATCAGCTGGTGATTTCCGTGCATACGCTCAAAAAACATATCCTGAATATCTACCGGAAAGCCGGTGTGAATAACCGGCTTTCCCTGCTGCGAAAGATGACACTAGCACAAAAAAACTAATCCAAAAGGAGTATAAAAACACTTCTTGCGGTTACTTGTGTTCCACAAAAGACGGGTTTATAATAAAAACATACTAAAAAAAGCAACGAGGCTTTGTCCCTAATCGGACGAAGCCTCGTTTTTTTATTCCCGAAAAGGAGCTGATTGCAATGAAAGAACTGGTGATTATTATCCGTCCGGAAAAGCTGGAAACCGTAAAGAGTATTCTGGATGATGCGGGCTGCGGCGGAATGTCCATATCCAATGTCATGGGCTGCGGTACCCAGCGCGGTATGACGGAGGATTCTGTAAACCTGATTAAAGGCTTTAAAACAACCATCAATTTGTTGCCGAAAATCCGCGTGGAAGTTGTTGTGCCGGATAAAAAAGTGGACGGCATTATCGCAGACCTGCGGGAGAGAATCCCCACCGGTCATGTGGGCGACGGCAAGCTGTTTATCCGAAATATCGAGGACGCGATGCGCCTGAGAACCGGAGAGCGCGGCGATAAGGCACTTTAGGACGACACCGTGCTAAGCTGCGGGTGAGATTGCGCAGTTCTTTTTTCTGGTCTTTGGGCGGTGCTGTCCTAGTATTTTCCGCAAGGAAGGGAGAACAAATTATGGCAAAGGATGAGGATAGAAAAATCATTGTCCGGCTTTCGGACGT
>DBRO01000008.1:18934-19869 GCA_002306005.1 Ruminococcus sp. UBA1366
TGTGGAAAAACCACCACGCTGCGGATGATTGCAGGGTTTGAAGAACCTACTTCCGGACAAATCAGCGTGGAGGGCGAAAGTATCCAGAACAAAGAACCCTACGAGCGGGATGTGAACACGGTGTTTCAATCCTATGCCTTGTTTCCGCACATGACGATTTACGACAATGTTGCTTACGGGCTGAAAATGAAGCGTATCAAAAAAACGGAAATCAAAGAGCGCGTGACAAAAATGCTGGACTTAGTACAATTGGGCGGATTTGAAAAACGCTATCCGGCACAGCTTTCCGGCGGACAAAAACAGCGGGTGGCAATTGCCCGTGCGCTGATTAATCAGCCAAAAGTTCTGCTTTTAGACGAACCCCTCGGCGCGCTGGATTTAAAACTTCGCAAGCAAATGCAATTGGAATTAAAACGCCTGCAAAAAAAGCTGAACATCACCTTTGTGTATGTCACGCACGACCAAGAAGAAGCACTGACCATGAGCGACCGGATTTGCGTGATGGACAGCGGCGTGCTGCAACAGGTGGGAACCCCCATCGAAATTTATGAAGCACCGAAAACAAAGTTCGTTGCCACGTTTATTGGGGAAACCAATCTCTTTGAGGGCAGTGTTTCGGCGGTGAAAAACGGGGAGCTTACCATTGCAACAGAAACCGGCAGTTTTCAAGCAAAAAGTACGGATTTTGTACCGGGCGATTTGCTTGCCGTGTCCGTCCGGCCGGAAAGAATGTGCTATTCCGAACACCCGGTAGAGGGTTTTTCGTTGGTGGGTGTTGTCCGCGAACAGGTATATGTCGGCTCGGATTTAAAAACCATCGTGGAACTTCCGAACGGCGCGGAAATCAAAATCAAGCGCCTTGCCGGTCAGCCCCTCCCCACGGGCGGAAGTGTTTATTTGCACTGGGCGGAAGCGGATGCAAAGCTGATTCATAC
>DBRO01000008.1:19990-27717 GCA_002306005.1 Ruminococcus sp. UBA1366
TTTGTGGCAATCCCGCTGATTTATGTCATTGTCATGAGCTTTTGCTCAATTGACGAAGGCTACAACGTGGTTTTTCAGTTCACAACCGAAAACTATAACCGGCTGTTTGACCCAAACTATGTGGAAATCTACACGCAATCCATCCTGATTGCGCTGGCGACGACGCTCATTTGCATTGCCATTGCCTATCCGTTTGCGTTCATTATTGCAAGAACCAAATCCGGCAAAAAGCCGATTCTTTATATGCTGGTGATTATCCCGTTCTGGACGAACTCACTCATCCGGATTTACGGCTGGCGGAGTTTTTTGGGCGCATCGGGCTGGCTGAATACTTTTCTGATGAACACCGGACTGATTGACACCCCCGTGCAGTTTTTGTTTAAAACCGGCACGACCGTGCTGGGCATGGTGTATGTGCTGTTCCCCTTTATGGTACTGCCGTTGTACACCGCGATTGAAAAGCTCGACCAGAACCTGCTGGAGGCATCCGCAGATTTAGGCGCAAAGGGACGCAGTACTTTTCTGCGCGTAATTTTACCGCTGACGATGAGCGGCGTATTTTCCGGTTCGATTATGGTGTTTATCCCGTCGCTCGGCTATTTCTATGTTTCGGATATTCTCGGCGGCGGCAACTCGGATGTCATCGGCAACCTGATTGAACGGCAATTCCAGTCCGGCAACAACTGGCCTCTGGGTGCGGCGCTTTCGATTATCCTCATTCTAATTACGCTGGTGCTGGTGAAAATCTACCAAAAATGCGGCGGCGATATGGATAGTTTGGGCGTGTAGCCTGTTTTGAAAATCCCCCCCGCAGAAAGGAGTGAAACCCATGCCGAGAAAAGCAAAACGCGTGTTGAAAAAAATCCGCAATCTTGTATTCTGCGTGCTGGTATACCTGTTCTTGTTTTTGCCCATCACGGTCATTGCCGCGAACTCGTTCAACGCATCCACCTCCAAACCGTATATGACTTGGAAGGGCTTTACGCTGGACTGGTACGTTAAATTATTCGACAACGATGCACTGCTGGAATCTTTTGGCACAACCATGGAAATTGCCGTGCTGAGCACGATTTTCTCCACCGCCATCGGCACAATTGCCGCCGTGGGAATGTACCGGTATCAGTTCCGCGGAAAGAACATGATCAATCAGCTTTTGTACATACCGGTAGTTATTCCCGAAATCGTGCTGGGTATTTCTTTGCTTTCGCTGTTTGCGGCAACGGATATTCCCCGCGGCATGATTACGCTGGTGCTGGCGCATACCACGTTCTGTATTCCCTATGTGATTTTTAACGTGCGGGCGCGGCTTTCCGGCTACGACACTTCCATTGAGGAAGCCTCGCTGGATTTAGGCGCAAACCGGATTACGACCTTTTTCCGCATCACCCTGCCGGTGCTTGCCCCCGGAATTGCCGGCGGCGCACTGCTTGCCTTTACGCTTTCATTTGACGATGTAATTGTCAGCTATTTTGTCAACGGACAGGTCAAAACCTTCCCGCTCAAAGTGATGGAATCCATCAAGAGTGGTGTTGCACCGGACGTAAACGCATTGAGCGTACTAATTCTTATTGGAACGATTCTAGTTGTGGTGCTTACGCAAAGCAATTTGTTAAAGCCCCGCAGCAGAAAAAAGCAATCGCAATCATAACAAGCGCTTGCGCATTTTAGAAAGGATGAATGATATGAAAAAAACAGTAACAGTTCTCACAGCGGCGGCAACACTGGTTTCCACCGCGGCGGTACTTGGCTCCTGCGGGGATAAGCAAGATTACGAAAACGGCGAGCTCAACCTCTTTGTCTGGACGGAATATGTGCCGCAGTCGGTCATTGACGANNNAAAAGCGAAAGTGAAGGCACCTACGACATTGTACAGCCGTCCGATTATATGGTTGAACAGCTGATTTCCAACGGGATGCTGGAAGAACTGGACAAAGATGCGCTCACAAACCTCGGCAATATCGGCGAACAGTACCTCAATCCCTCCTACGATCCCGGCAATGTGTATTCCGTGCCGTATCAGGGCGGCGTAGCGGCAATTGCCGTCAATACCGATGTGATTAAGGACGACATCACCAGCTATGCGGATTTGTTTGATGAAAAATACGCCAATACCATGGTCGTGCTGGATGACTACCGTGCCGTGATCGGTATGGCTTCCAAGAGTCTGGGCTATTCGCTTAATCCCACGGATACCACCGAGCTGGATGCGGTGAAAACACAGCTTTTAAAGCTGAAAAACAATATCAAACTCTATGATTCGGATTCCCCGAAATCTGCGCTGATTTCCGGAGATTGTTCGCTGGGTTATGCGTGGAGCGCGGAAATTGCGCTGGCAAATGCCGAAAATCCTGCGATTCAAATTGTGTTCCCAACAGAAGGCTGCTATGTGTTCATGGATAACTGGTGCATCACTAAGGGCGCAAAAAACAGCGAAAACGCAACAAAGTTTATTAATTATATGCTGGAAGCCGACCCAATGGTGAAGGTAGCGGAGGAATTCCCCTATTTAAACCCCAACACCGCAGCAGTGGAAAAACTGGGCGACGAGTACAAGAACAACGAGGCGAAAAACCCGCCCGCAGAAGTGATTACAAACGGCGAGTATGTGGCGAATCTGGATACCGACACGCTGAAAATCTATGACGAAATGTGGACGGAACTCAAGAAGTAATGTTGTTTTGAAAATTGCAAACTGCTTTGTGTGTGCCGGTATAAAAGTCTACTTTACCGGTACGCACGGGGCGGATTGCGGGTACTTTTGTACCATATCAAAGAAAAAAGTCTAAAAAGAGGGGCTTTTCGGGCGATTGACGGGTAGACTGAAGCTGCGTTATGATGAGAATACAGAAAGGATTTTTCGTATGGAAATAAAAAAGAATTACATCAACGGCAAATGGGTGGAATCCGAAACCGGCAGAACGCTGGATATCCTCAACCCCGCAACGGGAGAAGTCATCGGCGTGGTCACACACAGCTCCGCTGTCGATGCGGAAAGAGCGATTCAAGCGGCAAAAACCGCCTTTTATCAAACCCGCGAATGGCGCGATATGGACGCACAGACGCGTGCGGATATTCTGCTGAAAATTGCCGACCTGATGGAGGCGCGCGCGGATGAACTTGCCCGTACCGATACGCTGGATAACGGCAAACCCTTGCGCGAGTCGGAGGGCGATATTTCGGATGCCATTCACTGCTATCGGTATTATGCCGGTCTTGTCGGTGCACCGGAGGGCAGTACATATCAGGTCAATCAGGGCTTTGGTAAAATGCATTCTTATGAAGTGCGCGAACCGATTGGCGTGGTGGCGCAGATTACCCCGTGGAACTATCCCTTGCTGATGACGGCGTGGAAGCTTGCGCCGGCGCTTGCCGCAGGAAACTGCGTGGTGTTTAAGCCATCGGATTTGTCGCCGCTTTCCACCGTAATGCAATTTGAAATCTTTGAACAGGCAGGCTTGCCCGCCGGTACGGCGAATCTCGTGCTGGGCAGCGGTACGGAAGTTGGCGTGGCGTTTTCTTCCTCCATGGATGTGGATATGATTACCTTTACCGGCTCTACCGCCGTGGGACAGGATATAATGAAACGTGCGGCTTGCAATGTCAAGAAAATTGGTCTGGAGCTGGGTGGAAAATCTCCGCTGGTGATTTTTGCGGACTGCAACCTCGATGCCGCCGTGGAGTGGGCAATGATTGGATTCTTGTTTAATCAGGGCGAAGTTTGCTCAGCGGTTGCCAGAATGTACGTGGAAAATTCCGTGAAAGACGAATTTGTGAAAAAGCTTGTCGCCAAAATGGAAGCAATGACCATCGGCAACGGGTTGGAAAACCCCGACATCGGACCGGTGATTACCGAAAAAGATATGAACCGGATTCTGGGTATGATTGAAACCGCCAAGTCAGAGGGCGCAAAAGTCCTTACGGGCGGGTATCGTTACACGGAGGGCGACTGCGCCAAGGGATATTTCATCAAGCCGACGTTGCTGGACTGCAAGCAGGGCATGACACCCGTGCGGGAGGAAATTTTCGGACCTGTGGGGACGATTGTCGGATTTGATACCGAAGCGGAGGCAATTGCCCTTGCCAATGATACCGAATACGGACTTGCCGGAGCGGTATTCACAGAGAACGGCGCCAAGGCACTGCGCGTAACAACGGAACTGCGTGCAGGCATTACGTGGGTGAACTGCTGTGAGCCGACCTTCAACCAAGCGCCGTGGGGTGGTTATAAAATGTCCGGCATCGGCAGAGAACTGGGTGTGCATGGCATGGAGGAATATCAGGAAACCAAGCAGATTAATATTGCGTTAGAGCCGGGTGCGCCGGGCTGGTATGTGAACGGCTAGGATTGGATTCACAACAAACAGATTGAAGAATAAGGAGGACTGCCCAAAACAAAGGGCGGGAGTGATTTTTATGAAATATCAGAATGTAGCGGAAGAATTAAACGAAGTGATTGGGTATATCAAGTCCGACAGCTTAACGGACGACCAGAAGGAAAAAATGACGGCGCAGACGGTGGAGTATTTTGATCAATACGTTTCCCCCGGCTGGCTGAAGTACAGAAAGAGCGTTTCTACCAACAGCGCTGTCATCGAATGGACAGACCACGACAGCATGTGCGAAGGCTTGTATGGCGAAGAATTTATTGACTGTTTGGGCGGCTTTGGCATTTACACCTGCGGACACCGCAACCCAGAGATTCTGGACACGGTAAAAGCCCAGCTCGACCATCAGGCACTGCATTCGCAGGAACTGCTTGACCCCCTGCGCGGCTATCTGGCAAAGGCGGTTGCGGGCATTACCCCCGGTAGTCTGGAAAAATGCTTCTTCACCAACGGCGGCGCAGAGGCTGTGGAAATGGCGCTGAAGCTGGCGAGAATCGCAACCGGCGGACGGTGGTATATTTCCACCGTGGGCGCTTTCCACGGAAAATCCATGGGTGCGATTTCCATGGGCGGTAAGAACACCTACCGCGTACCGTATTTGCCGATGATTCAGCAGGTGCAGCACGTGGAATACGGCAACGCGGAGGATGCGGAAAAGGCAATCCGAAATTTAACTGCCGTGGGCGAAAAAGTCGCGGCAATGATTGTCGAGCCGATTCAAGGCGAAGCGGGCGTGCTGGTGCCGCCGGCAGGGTACTTAAAACGTCTGCGTGAAATCTGCGACCAGTACGGCGTTGCGCTGATTTTTGATGAAATCCAATGCGGTATGGGCAGAACGGGAACCTTCTTCCGCTGTGAGGCGGAAGACGTTGTGCCGGATATTTTGACATTCGGTAAGGCTTTTGGCGGCGGCATTATGCCAATTACGGGCATTATCTGCACGCCGGAAATGTGGGTGGACGAACTTGTCGAAAACCCATGGCTGCTTGGTTCGCCGACTTTTGGCGGAAACCCCGTATGCTGTGCGGCGGCGCTGGCGACCATTAAATACATGATCGATCACGATGTTCCAGGGCAGTGTGCGGCAAAGGGAGAAATTCTCAAAGCCGGACTGGAAAAGCTTGCGGAAAAATACCCAACCGTGATTGACGATGTGCGCGGGCTTGGCTTAATGCTTGCCGTGGAATTTGTAACTTCCGATGTGGGCTACTGCGTGGCAAAGGGGATGTTTGCCCGCGGGGTACTGACAGCCGGCACATTGGTGAACGCAAAGTGCATTCGCTTTGAACCCGCCGCCGTGATTACGGAAGAAGAAATCGCGCAGGTGCTGGAACGCTTGGACGGCGCACTTGCCGATGCAAAAAAAGAATTTTCATTGTAATCCCGAATCTTTATCTGAAAGACTAGAAAACCCGCATTCACGAATTTGTGAGTGCGGGTTTTCTATTGATTTTCGACGAAAATAAAATTTTAATCGCGATCGAGAATTAGTCCTTGGGTTCTTCGTTCCAGCTGTACAGCTTTCTCAGTTCCTTGCCGACTTTCTCTAACTGATGTTCGGATTCCAGCGTTCTGGTTGCGTTGAAATTCGGTCTGCCGCACTGATTCTCAAGAATCCAGTTGCGCGCAAACGTACCATCTTGAATTTCGTGCAGGACTTTCTTCATTTCCTTCTTGGTTTCCTCGGTAATAATGCGTCTGCCGGTCTGGTAGTCGCCGTATTCCGCCGTGTCGGAAATCGAATATCTCATTCTGGAGAAACCGCCCTGATAAATCAAATCCACAATCAGCTTCATCTCATGAATGCACTCAAAGTAGGCATTCTGCGGGTCGTAGCCTGCTTCTACCAGGGTTTCAAAACCAGCTTTCATCAAAGCCGTTACGCCGCCGCAAAGCACTGCCTGCTCACCGAACAGGTCGGTTTCGGTTTCTTGACGGAAGGTGGTCATCAGCACACCCGCGCGCGCACCGCCGATTCCCGCCGCATAAGCAAGACCGGTTTTCAGTGCGTTGCCGCTTGCATCCTGATATACCGCTACGAGGCAAGGCACACCCTTGTCTGCCAAATACTCGGAACGAACCGTGTGTCCAGGGCCTTTGGGGGCAATCATAATAACGTCCACATCTGCCGGCGGCACAATGCACTTAAAGTGAATGTTAAAGCCGTGCGCGAACGCCAGCGTTTTGCCCTCTGTCAGTGCGGGTTGAATGCTCTCAGTATAAAGTTTTGCCTGCTTTTCGTCATTAATCAGAATCATAATGATGTCCGCAGCTTTTGCAGCATCTGCCGCAGTCATGACTTTCAGTCCTGCAGCTTCCGCCTTTGCCCACGACTTGCTTCCGGTATACAGACCGACAATGACGTCCACACCGCTCTCATGGAGGTTCAGGGCATGTGCGTGTCCCTGGCTTCCGTAACCGATTACCGCGACGGTTTTGCCTTTCAGCACATTGATGTCGCAGTCCTGCTGATAGTAAATCTTTGCCATTTCTTTAGTCCTCCTAAAATATTTTTGGCTTCTATCATACGAATGATTGGATTCGTTTGCCGCTATTTTTTTGGCGCGATGGTTTCCGCGCCCTTTTGGATGGCGATGGTGCCGGTGCGAACCATTTCCATAATTCCATAAGGCCGCACAAGCTGTTCAAACCGCTGTAAGGACGCGTACGTGTCCGTTAGCTCCAACGTCATGGTTGTTAAGCACAGGTCGATAATACGTGCGCCGGTAATTTCGGCAATCGTCATCACTTCACTGCGCTTTTCGGCGGAAACCGCCAGCTTTACCAGCATGAGTTCCCGTGCTAAATGTTCTTCTTTTCCCAGCGTTTTTACCTTAATCACGTCAATGAGCTTGTTCAGTTGTTTTTCCAGCTGTTCTACCGTGTACTCGTTGCCGTCCGCAATAATTGTAATGCGTGAAACGCTCGGGTCGTCCGTCACGCCGACGGCAAGGCTGTCGATATTAAATCCCCTGCGGGAAAACAGTCCGGAAATTCTCGAAAGCACGCCGGCATGGTTTTCCACCAAAACAGAAATTGTATGCTTCATCGCAAAAATCCCCCTTACATCGTGGCTTCATCGGGCGCCACAATACATTCCACTAAAAGCCTGCCCTTTGGCTCTGTTAATTTTTGAATCGCTACGTCTGCCTCTTGCTCGTTGGTTACGCGCAGGGCTTCAAAGCCGTATGCCTTTGCCAGCGCAATAAAATCGGGTGAACCGTCCAAATTGACGCCGATAAAGCGCTTGCCATACTGCCTTGCCTGCACTTCGCGCACCATGCCCAGCCAGTTGTTCGCCATCACGATAATTTTCAAGTCCACATCGTGCTGAACCGCCGT
>DBRO01000110.1:0-1272 GCA_002306005.1 Ruminococcus sp. UBA1366
CACGACGATATTGTCTGATTTTTTTCAGGCAGTTTGCACCGTTTATGCTTTAGCATGATAGCACGCTGACTGAAAAGCGTCAAGGCGAAAATCCTGTTTCGATCTGGCATTTTTCGGGGCAGGGAAACGGAGGAATGAAAGATGAAAATCAAAAAGCTTCTCGCACTGGGGATTGCTTCTGTGATGGCAGGTACAGTTTTTGTATCCTGCGGAGACACGGAAAAAGCAGGTTCGGATGATCAGCTGGTCGTAGCCATGGAAATTGGTTACCCGCCGATGGAGTATTTGGACGAGGACGGTACGACAAAAATCGGATTTGACGTGGAAGTCGCTGAGGCAATCGCCAAAAAACTAGACAGAGAACTGGTGATTAAAGACGTTGCTTGGGACGGCATTTTTGGACAGCTGGATTCTGATCGTGCGGACTGCGTTATTTCTGCGGTGAGCATTACGGACGAACGGAAAGAAAAATATAATCTGACTGAGGCGTACATTGCCAACAAGCTTTGTATTGTTTCCAAATCCGACAGCGGACTGACAAGCCCGGATACACTGGCAGGCAAGCGGGTTGCCGTGCAAACGGAAACTACCGCGGACGAATACATGAAAGACAAAATCGCTGCCGGACTGAAGCTGGAAGACTACAAAATTTATGATAAAATCATTAATTGCTTTGATGATTTAAAAGCCGGCCGTGTGGACGCGATTCTTGTAGACAGCGTGGTTGCCGCTTATTACATTGGTCAGGACAGCTCAACTTTTTCCGTAACATGGGAAAATGATGTGGGCGAACCAATGGCGATTGCACTGAAAAAGGGCAATGACGAACTGACTGAAGAAATCCAGAAAGCGTTGGATGATTTGTACGCCGATGGAACGATTCAAAAAATTGCGGATAAGTACTTTGGCGAAAACAACAGTGTCACGGTAAAGTAAAATAGAATGATTTCTTGAAATTTACAAAGAAAGCTGTCATGCCTGACGGCTTTCCTTGTGTTTTCCGGATTTGTACCGAAGCATTTGGGATCTGGGGGTTCGGAATTCTTTGCGTGCAATGGGTAATTTCCATCCGCGTCGGTAGCGGATATGAGAGGATTTGAAACATATGAATTTATTTGAGCAGCTGCAGGCATGGATTCCGCCGTTGCTGCAAGCATCCGGTGTGACAGTGCTGCTGACGATTTTGGCGGTTTCCTCCGGACTGGTGCTGAGCATTTTTCTTGCAGTCGCAAAGATTTCGAAAATTTATCCGCTGCGGTGGTTTGCAACCGC
>DBRO01000110.1:1296-3126 GCA_002306005.1 Ruminococcus sp. UBA1366
GGCTTTGTGGCGGCTTACATTGCTTTTTCACTCAATTCTGCCGCTTATCTTGCGGAAATCATTCGTGCGGCAATCCAGTCCATTGATAAAGGACAGCTAGAAGCAGCTAAAAGCTTGGGCATGAGTTATCCGATGGCAATGCGCTTGATTATTTTCCCGCAGTCTATTCGCAGGTTGATTCCGCCGGTTGGTAACGAGTTTATTATGGTCATTAAAGATACTGCGCTGGTTTCCAGCATTGCAATTGTGGATTTGATGAAGAAAACCATGCAGATTAACTCCTCTGCGGCAACGCCGGCAGTGTTTATCCCTTCGGCAATTCTTTATCTTATTATCACCGCCGTATTTACATATGTCTTTCATAAATTGGAAAAGCGCTTTTCCGTTTATGAATAACGCGGTGAGAAAGAAGGAGAAATTGCCATGTCAATGATAAAAACAACGAACATTTGTAAAAGCTTTGGGCATCTGGAGGTTTTAAAAAATGTAAACCTCACCGTGGAAGCGGGCGAAGTGGTTTGCATAGTCGGGCCTTCCGGCGCGGGAAAATCCACATTTCTGCGTTCACTGAATCATTTGGAAAAAATCACAAGCGGACAGATTTTTATTGACGACGTGATGCTGGACGACCGCGAAAACGGCGTGAATAAAGTTCCCTTGACAAAACAGGAGAAAAATGCATTGCTGCTTCGTATGGGAATGGTGTTCCAGCGGTTCAATCTGTTTCCGCATAAAACCGTTCTGGATAATGTGATGGTCGCGCCCATTCATGTGAAAAATATGGACAAAAAATCAGCGCGTGTGATTGCGGAAGAATTGATAGAACGTGTGGGCTTAAAAGATAAGCTCAATGTGTATCCATCCAAGCTTTCCGGCGGACAGCAGCAACGTGTTGCGATTGCCCGCGCGCTGGCAATGCAGCCGGAGATTATGCTGTTTGACGAACCCACCTCGGCGCTGGATCCGGAACTGGTGGGAGAAGTGCTGAGCGTAATGAAAAAGCTGGCGGAAGAAGGCATGACCATGTTGGTCGTCACGCACGAAATGGGCTTTGCGCGTGAAGTCGCCGACAAGGTTGTGTTCATGTACGACGGCAGTATTTTAGAGACCGGTACACCGGAAAAGCTGTTTACAAATCCCGAAAACGAAAGAACCCGACAGTTTTTAGGCAGCCAGCTGAAAGTATAAAATCAAGCAAATTCATCAGAGAAATGCTCTCTTTCACAGAGAGTATTTTTTTGGGTGCGGAATAAATTTGAAAGGCGATTTTATTTATGCAAAAAAGAACAGCTCTAAGTTATCTTGGGCTATTATTTGTGACAATCATCTGGGGTTATGCCTTTGTTGTCGTCAAAAATTCCGTGGATGCCATTNNCTGCGAATGATAGACAAGCAGTATCTAAAATATGGAACAGTTCTGGGCATCATGTTGGGCTTTGCCTACATGATTCAAACTGTGGGAATCCAATATACCACAGCGGGGAAGAATGCTTTCCTGACATCTTCGTATGTTGTCATTGTACCGTTTATCCAGTGGCTTGCTTTCCGGAAGAATCCCGGTAAGCGTGCTGTGGCAGCAGCCTTTGTTGCCATTGCAGGCATCGGGCTTTTAACTCTCAGGAATGATTTTACAGCCAACATCGGCGATTTGCTTTCCTTGCTTTGCGGGCTGGGCTATGCCTTGCATATTGCGTATATTGGGAAATACAATCCCGGCAGGGATGCCGTGCTGCTCACGATCATCCAGTTGGGCGTAACTGCGGTGCTTGCATGGATTTGCGCACCAATTTTTGAAGGCGGATTTCCAACGACTGCCTTGCAGCCGGATGC
>DBRO01000071.1:0-318 GCA_002306005.1 Ruminococcus sp. UBA1366
TCAATAGTTTTTTCTTCGCACAAATGTGACTTTGTTTTGCGCCGGACTTGTACCCATTTCGTAGATGTGTTATAATAAGAATGCGCATTGAATAAAAGCGTTTACAAACGAATATTTGCTTCATTTCGCATTGTTCAGCAGACAGGATAATAAGAAATAACAACAGAAAGAAACGGAGTGTCACGATGAAAGGCTACCGGCTGCGGCTGATTCGGCATGGTATTACCAAAGGGAATCTGGAAGGGCGCTATATTGGCAAAACAGATTTGCCCCTTGCGCCGGAGGGCATTGCCCAACTGGATGAATTGATTCTTTCCC
>DBRO01000071.1:342-1151 GCA_002306005.1 Ruminococcus sp. UBA1366
CAAACAGTGGACGATTTGCGGGAAATGGATTTCGGCGCATTTGAGGGCAAAACCGCACAGGAACTTTCCGGCACGCCCGCTTATCGGGAATTTCTCAAAGGCGGGTTGGATAATCCGCCCCCCGGCGGCGAGAGCGCCCGCAGTGCGGTGACGCGCAGTTTTCGCGCACTGAGTGGGATGATTTCCGATATGATGGAAAACGGCTATACGGAATGCGCTGCAATTACGCACGGCGGGGTGATTATGAATATGCTGGCGGGCTTTGGCTTGCCCAAGCGCCGGCCGCTGGATTATCCGTGCGATTTTGGCTGTGGGTATGAGATTTTAATTACTGCAGCAATGTGGCAACGCTCCGGCGCGTTTGAAATTCTGGGTGCATTTCCGGAAGAACCAGAAAAATAAACCTACGGCGGGAGGTGCAGTGCTGTGAGCATACGGAACATCAAGCGGCTTGCCGCAAAAAAGCTGGGAGAAAACTGGGGGGAATGCGTGTTTTTAACACTGATTCTTGCCAGTGTGCTGCTGTTTTTTATTTTGGTGCAATATCTGTTTTCCTATGCCATGAAATTTAACGACAGCGGGTATCACTACACGCTTCAGGCGCTGATATCTTCGCCGGATGGCATCCTTGTGCTGGGCGTACAGGCTCTGGTTTTTATTCTAATGATCATCTTAGAACTCTATTTTTATCGCCGCAGCTTTGCGTTGCTGGTGTTTGGCAAAAATTCCAGCGAGGGCAGTTGCGTTTGCCATGATCTGCATAAATGTTCTGGAAAAAGCTTTGCTGCATCTTTGCTTTGCATGGGAAT
>DBRO01000071.1:1219-8030 GCA_002306005.1 Ruminococcus sp. UBA1366
TATGTGCTGCTTTCGTTGGTTTTGGTGCCGTTTATCCTTCTATACGAGCCGCAGACCGCACCGATTGCCGCAGTGGGACGTTCTTGGCGGCTGATGAACGGCAGGCGCACCGGATATGTGGCATTCCGTGCGGGATTTTTAAAATACCTGCCGCTGTGTGTGTTGATTTTTCCGCTGCTTTTCATTGTGCCGTATTATATGATGAGCGGGTTGATTTATGCGGACGGAATTTTGCGGGCGAATAAAATGCCCGATGGGCGAACAGAATAGCATTACATGGAGAAAACTTTGCAGAGGCGGAACGCAATGCATATGGAATTTCAAGCACAGCTCCAAGATGAGGGAATTCCCGCGGGGCTGTTTTTATTAAAGAACGGCGTATCGAAGCGGCTGATTGCAAAATTAAAGCGGCAGGATGGCGGCATGACACGCAACGGTGTGCGAATTCGTACAATTGACCGGTTGCAGGCGGGCGATACTGTGGTATTGCGGATGGAGGACCTTCACCGGCTGGAACCCAATGCGGCGCTTGCGGTGCCGGTGGTGTATGAGGATGACAATGTCATTGTGTTTGACAAGCCGTCCTATATGCCGGTACATCCGTCCCTCAATCATCACAAGGATACGTTGGGGAATTATTTTGCGGCGCATTGTCCGGATTGTACGTTTCGGCCGGTCAACCGGCTGGATATGAATACATCCGGATTGGTGCTTGTCGCCAAGGATGCTTACTGCGCCCGGCAGTTGCAGCGCACGGCGGAAAAGACCTACTATGCCGTGGTGTGCGGCATTCTAGAAACCGCCGGCGTGGTGGAAGCACCCATTGCCCGTGCGCCGGATTCCATTATGAAGCGTTGTGTGCGCGAAGACGGTGCTGCCGCCGTAACGCAGTATACACCGATGGGTTGCTCAGAACACTACACGCTATTGAAAATCCGGCTGCAAACCGGTAGGACCCACCAAATTCGCGTGCATATGGCGTATATTGGCCATCCCCTTGCCGGAGACGATCTTTACGGCGGCAGTGTGGAACAGATTCCCCGGCAGGCATTGCATTGCGGAGAAATGGCATTTCCGCACCCGGTTTTTGCACAGCCCATTGCGCTGCGCAGTCCCCTTCCGGCGGATATTTGCACCTTAATTAGTTTTTAGTTTGTTTGCGATTGCATGATAAAGAATACCCTTGCTGGGTATTCTTCAGCTTGTAGAAAAAGTGCTGTTGAAAAATAAGTGAATTTCAAAGTGGTAATTTTACTGCGAATTAGTATTGAAAGCTAACATAAAATACCCCCATAATGGGATTTTTAAGGGACAGGTCAACACAAGGTGTTGACAGCCCTTCAAACAGGGGATATAAAGGGGGCAGCGCCCCCTTTTAGAGACTTTGTCTTCAGCCTGATGAATACCNNTTGCTGGGTATTCTTTTTTCTTTCTCATGGCAGAATATCGCCGCACAGGGATTTATGCAGGAGTTCCTGAGGGTTTTGCCCCGCGGAAAGCGCCAGCCAAAGTTTGAGAACCATTGCAGCAGGTGCGGTGGGCGGCAACACAGTTGCATGGAGAGATTCATAGGCGTGGGTGCTTTCGTAAGGAATTTGCGCGGGAGAAACCCCAGTGAGAAACACAGGGATGCCTTGTTGGCGCGCCTGCCGGAAAAACTCCTGCGTGTTGGGCGAAGCGGTATTCAGCGTGCCGGAATGGTACGTTCCATGCAGTACGGCACGGATTTTTGGCGAAAGCGCAGTGTATTCCATGCCCACATAGGGTAAAATCCTTGCAATCTGCGTACATTCACGGGATAGGTTTTCCGCGGAAAGCGGGGGAATTTCATCCGGCAGTTCAGAATAATACGGGTTTGGGTGAAAGGTTCCGTCTGCGGCATAAGCGCCAAAGAACAGATTCGCCGCACTGTCCACGCGATCGGAAAACGCAGCGCTTTCCAGCAGGCGGGTAGCGCGATGGATGCGAAGTTCTTCTCCGGGATTTTGATACGATACCCACACGCCGCCGCGGGGATTTTCAGAAAAAAACCGTACCGCCCCGTGCAGGTTTGCAAGTGCGTTGGAACGCACATCCTGTGGCGGGTAATTTGCCGAAATCAGGCAAACCGGCGGACAGGCAGCACCTAGGGTGTAGCCAAGCGCTGCGGCGGAATACGCCAGCGTATCCGTCCCGTGTGTGACGAAAATTCCGGTGTATCCGGCAGCAAGCTGTTCTTGCACCGTGCGCACCAGCGCTTTGAGCGTTTCACCGGTGCTGTTTTCGCTCAACATCGTATAGGGCGCAATCACGTCATAATCCAGCGTGGTGTGATAACGGCTGCAATAGAGTTCCGGCAGGGCGAACGCAGGTGCTTGCACCCCAAGGCAGCCATTTTGCAAGGTGCTGCCAATGGTACCGCCCGTTAAGATGAACAAAAAGCGCATGAAAACACCCCTTTTCGGGAGGGAAACATTTTCCCCAAAATGTTGAAATTTGCTGAATGGTGCGGTATAATAAAAGAAATACGAAGAATGACAAATGTAGGGAGGGCTGGGCGTGAAGCACGCGAACTTGCCGGCAGTGATTGTATTTTCTATTCTATTTTGCGCGGCAAGCGCACTTGCTGTTGTTTTTTACATGAACACGCGGGAAGCGGAATCGGTTGCGATTTCATCTGCAACGCAAACCAGCGGCACGGCAGTTTTGGATACCTCCCAAGGGACGGAAAAAGCTGAACAATCCACGCAACCCGTATCAGCCGCACCAACCACGCAAGCGACATCAAACCATTCTTCTGCCACAACGGGAACCGTACAAGCGGTCTTTCCGGCAGATATTAACCGGATCAGCAAGGAAGAACTCTTGCAAATTTCCGGAATCGGAGAGGGAAAAGCGGCAGCGATTCTTGCCTATCGGGCAAATGCGGGGAAATTCACTGCGCTGGAACAACTGCTGGAAGTGGACGGAATCGGACAGAAGACCTATGAAATGCTGTGCGGGTATCTATATATCCGTGATGCGGATATGGTGACTGTGACAACAAGCAAACAGCAAACAGGAAGGCAAACCAGTCAATCTGTAAAAACAAAGCAGTCCACTACAAAGGAAGAAACAGCCACAAAAAAAGTGACCACAGTCCCGCCCACAACCACAGTTCGGCAGCGGCACAGGGTGAATATCAGCACTGCAACGGCTTTGGAATTGGCGGATGCACTGTTGATTTCGCCGGAACTGGCAGACAGCATTGTACAGCTGCGCACAGATATTCAGTATTTTTCGAATATTCATGAACTGCTGCACGCCGAAGGCATGACGGTTGCGCAGTTCAATGAAATTAAGGAGTATGTGTATGTGGAATAAATTGCAGGGCGTTTGTATTCCGGCGGGTGCAGTAGCAATCCAGTACTGTTTTCGCAATCAAGCTGTTTTCCAACGCGCGGCGCGCGGCAGTTTCGTTCATAAAACGTGCCTCCCGGACTTCTGAGGAAAGCCGGAATGTGGTGCGTTTTACTTTTGCGGCAAACCCAATCATCAGCGTATCCCGTTTTGGGAAAGCATAGCTGTCCAGATATGCCAGCGCCGTTGCTTGCAGACCGATTTCCTCAAAAAGCTCCCGTGCGGCAGCATCCTCACAGCGTTCGTGTTCCTGTAAAAAACCTGCAACCAGCACAAACCGATCGGTATCGCCATAGGATTGCCGGATAACCGCAAATTCGTCCTGTTCATTCACTGCAAGTACAATGACACAAGGCTGGGAAAAAGCAAAAAAAGGCCGGTTGCAATCTCTGCACCAGCCTACATTTTGATCATCGCCCAATGTTTTATGAGAAAGTAAATTTCCGCATAGCGGACAATACTGGTATTGCAAATGGCATCCTCCTACTAAACGATTTCATCCATATCCTTATTTTCTATAATGTGCAAAGCATTATGCATAAACTGTCCAAACATATGGGGAGAAATTTTCTTTGCAAGGATGGGTTCGGCTTCGCTTAATAGCGCGTGTTTGCGATCCAGTCGGTGGTAATCGGTTCCCAGCACATGGATATAGCCTTTTTTTATTAATTTTAGTGCGGTACGTTTATTGCCGAAAACCAGTGAGGAGCAGTTCATCTGTCCCAGCACATTCAGGCGGGTCATCAGGATTTCCAGGCGTTCGGCGGAAGTATAGTTTAAATAGCGTTCCGGGTGTGCCACAACCACATTCACATCGGGAAGGTCGCAGATTTCAGAAACACCCCCCAGAATTTTATCCGTTAAATCCGCATAGGGCATTTCCAGTAAAATATAATCCGTGCCTTGAATTTTCAACAAATCGATCAGATCGCGGTCAATCAACGCAGGCGAATACAGCACTTCTGCACCTAATAGAATCTTTGGGTGGTGCGGCTTTAAATAGGGGAGGAGTTCCTCATAATGCCGTTGTCTGCGCTTCACAAAATCCTCCGGAGATTCTTCAAAAAAGTAGTAATGCGAAGTGGAAACCAGAACTTCTGTTCCATCCGCCGCCATTTTGTCTAAAATTGCAATGGATTCTTCAATGCTGCGGGAACCATCGTCCATAGTGGGGAGAATGTGAGAGTGTAGATCGATTCGCATTGGTTACCTCCTGTGTCGCTCCGGTTGTGTTTTGTTATACGTGTTGGGTATGGTGATCGGAACTGTTACCATAATTATAGTTATAATTATATTTGTACCCCTTTTTGTAATAGCCATTTTTGCCTTCGGGTACACATCCGGTTTTTACAAAGCCCAGCACCTTGCCGTTTGCCAGTTTAATACTATTTAATGCTCTTTGCAAATCCGGATGCCGGGTATAATTTTCACGAACAATCATAATGGTTCCGGCAGAAAGCCCGTTAAATAACAGATTATCCGTCACAACATTCACCGGTGGGGTATCAATGCAAATGTAATCGTAATGCTTTTCCAGCACAGCAAGCAATTCCGCCATGTTTTTGGAAGCAATTAGTTCGGCGGGGTTTGGCGGAATCGGTCCGGAAGAAATCACGTCCAAATTTTCACGCACATCGCTGTCGATGGCTTCGGCAACAGTACACATACCGCTTAAAATGGAGGACAAGCCCTTTTGTTTAGAAAGCTTCAGGTAAGTATGTATCGCAGGTTTGCGCATATCCGAATCGATGATCAGTACTTTTTCGCCCATTTTTGCCAGTGCAATCGCAAGATTGATGCAGGTGGTGGATTTTCCTTCTGCCGGAGAGGAAGAAGTAAACGTGATAATTCGGTGCTCGGCAGTGCTGAGTGCAAAAATGATATTGGTACGTGCGGATTTATATGCCTCGTTAATGACAAACTTCGTACTGTCGTTGAGAATAAACTTTCGGGATTTCGATTTGGATAATCGCAGGGGCGAATCCTGATCCGCTTGTTTTTTTCTTCTATTTGGTGCTATATTCATAATCGTATCCTCCGGTATTGGTATCCGCTGCGGCAAAGTCCATAATTTCCGCAAAAACAGGAATGCCATATTCATCGAACAGGTCGTCCTTGGGCTTAATCTTGGTGTCAACCGATTCGGTAATAAACACAATCAGGCAGGCAATCAGCAGACCGGCAAGCAGCCCCACGCCTGTATAAACCTTCACGTTTGGCGAAGACGCACTCAGCGGAATCTGCGCTTTGTCCACGGATTTCACGTTGCCGTATTGAATGACATCTTTATAAATCTGGTCGGCATTTTCTTGCACCAGATTGGCAATCATTGCGGAAATTTCGGGGTCATCGGTTTGCACCACAATATTCAAAATCAGCTGATCGGTGGTGGTTTCGATGGTAATGGCATTTTTTATGTAAGTGTCTTTTAAATCCACACCGTATTTATTTTTCAAATTTTCCTGCACTGCGGAAACCATGGTGTCNNTTGTAATTCAATCCATCGGAGGCGCTTTCAGAGGATCCGGTAAACACATAAACCGAGGCGGTGGAAGTATATTGTTTTTCAATAATAAAATACGATAATACAAAGCCCGCAGCAGCACCCAGCAAGGTAATTAAGATGATGAATTTAATATGTTTTAAGAATATTTGTAAAAGACTTAACAAATCAATCGTTTTTTCCGTACTTTCCATTCGTGCAATCAAAGCCTTTCCTTTGCGATAATTCCGCCAAAAAAAATTGTGGTATATCATACTATACCACAAATTCTTCTCAAAGTCAACGGAAAACCACAAAAACGTTTAATATTTCTTCACGAACCATGTTTTTTGGCAATTTTCTTCTTTATTCTGTTAAAACCCCAAAATTTTCTTAAAATCATCCGCAATTACAGTTTCCAGCGCGACGGCATCCGCGCGTTTTTCTGCAATGGTTGTGTAGTAGGCTTTGATTTTCGGTTCCGTACCGGAGGGCCGGATAATCACGGAAGCTCCATTTTCCAGCCGGAAGGTCAGCACATCGGATTTTGGCAAAGTGAGGGGTTTTGTTTTGCCCGTCGTGCAATCCCGATCTGTTTGTGCCAAATAATCCGCAAAGCCGAGCACATCCAGCCCGCCGATTTTTTTCGGTGTATCCGTGCGGAGCATGGCCATAATTTCCGCCATGCGTTCCATGCCGGAAGCGCCCTCGCAGGTAAAGCTCTTTTGTGTATGAACGTAATTGCCGTACTGTGCGTATAAGTTATCCCGTGCTTGCAAAAGAGAAATGCCCTTGGTGCGATAAAATGCAGCCATTTCGCAAATCAACATAGAGGCAACCACGGCGTCCTTATCCCGCACATAGGAGCCGGCCAGATAGCCGTAGCTTTCTTCAAATCCAAAGATATATCGGTTTTCCTCGCCGTCTTTTTCAAGAAAACCAATTTGTTCA
>DBRO01000016.1:0-357 GCA_002306005.1 Ruminococcus sp. UBA1366
CGGTATGCTGGCGCGCAAATACGGGCGGGTAACAAATTTCGGAAAATTTTTAGACCCGTTGGCGGACAAAGTGCTTGTCATGTCGGCGCTGATTTGTTTTGCGTGGAACCGCTGGATTGACCCGATTGCTGTGATTGTGATTATGTCGCGGGAATTTATGGTGTCGGGTTTGCGCATGGTGGTTGCAAACGAGGGCGTTGTCGTACCTGCGGGCATCTGGGGAAAACTGAAAACCGCATTCACGATGATTGCTGTTGTAGCAATTATGGCGCTGGATATGTTTGGGCTGAACAATTTCTATGTCAACGAAGTGCTGATTTGGATTTGCACGGTGCTGACGGTGATTTCCGGCGGAAC
>DBRO01000016.1:546-4204 GCA_002306005.1 Ruminococcus sp. UBA1366
GCCTCCTTAGCTTGCCGCAAGCCCATTGTTCGGGGTTGGCGCAACGCTGAGCGGGCTTTTTTTCATACGGCGGACAGAGTATCCAACAAAAAAGAGGGGTTTTTATGCTGGAAAAACTGAAAGCGGAAATACAATCCATTAAAGACCGCGACCCAGCGGCAAAGACAACACTGGAAATTATCCTGACGTATTCAGGACTGCATGCCGTGCTGATGTATCGGGTGTCGCATTGGTTTTATCAACAAAAACTGTATTTAATCGCCCGGATTATCTCGCAGTTTGGCAGAATGGTAACGGGTATTGAAATCCACCCCGGCGCAAAAATCGGCAAAGGATTGCTGATTGACCACGGTAGTGGCGTGGTGATTGGCGAAACTGCCGAAATTGGCGACAACTGCTTGATTTATCAGGGCTGTACGCTGGGCGGCACGGGAAAAGAACAGGGGAAGCGTCACCCAACTTTGGGGAACAACGTGATGGTTGGCAGCGGCGCAAAAATTTTGGGACCGTTCCGCGTGGGGGATAACGCAAAAATTGCCGCAAATGCCGTNNCGTGGTGCTGGAGGAAGTTCCGGACAACTGCACGGCGGTGGGTGTTCCGGCGCGTCTTGTGCGCAAAAACGGCGCAAAGACCTGTGTGGATTTAGACCAAGTGCATATCCCCGATCCGGTTTCCATGGAACTTTGCAAGCATTTACGGCGAATTGAACTGCTGGAAAAAGAAATCGCGGAAATAAAAGGCGAAAACAAGAATTAGGCTTTGGAAAGGAACAATACCATGAAGATTTATAACACGCTCACGCGCCGTAAGGAGGATTTTGTGCCGATTCAGGAGGGAAAAGTGGGCATTTATGCCTGCGGCCCGACGGTGTATAACTATATCCATATCGGCAACGCGCGGCCGGTGTGTGTGTTTGATGTGCTCCGGCGTTTTCTGCAATATATCGGCTATGATGTGACGTATGTTTCCAACTTTACGGATATTGATGATAAAATTATCCGCCGCGCCAACGAAGAGGGTGTTTCTGCAAAGGAAATTTCCGAAAAATACATTGCGGAATTCCAGAAGGATGCGGCGGGACTGAACTGCCTGCCCGCGGATATTCGCCCGAAGGTGACGGAAAATATGGGGCTGATTCTCGGCATTGTCAAGGAACTGGTCGAGAAAGGTTATGCATATGAATCAAACGGCGATGTGTATTTCCGGACACGGAAATTTAAAGAGTACGGCAAGCTTTCCGGACAGCCGTTGGATGACTTGATGGCGGGTGCGCGGATTGATGTGAACGAAACCAAGGAAGATCCGCTGGATTTTGCCGTGTGGAAAGCCGCAAAGCCGGGCGAACCGGCATGGGATTCCCCGTGGGGAAAGGGCAGACCGGGCTGGCATATCGAGTGCTCGGCGATGTCGCGGAATTGTTTGGGTGATACGATGGATATCCACGGGGGCGGGCAGGACTTGATTTTCCCGCACCACGAAAATGAAATTGCGCAGTCCGAGGCAGCAACCGGCAAGCCTTTGGCGCATTACTGGATGCACAACGGCTATATCAATATCGACAATAAAAAAATGAGCAAATCGGCGGGAAATTTCTTTACCACGCGGGATGTAGCGGAAAAATATGGCTACGAAGTCATTCGGTATCTCATGCTTTCCGTGCAGTATCGTTCGCCGATTAATTACAGCACGGAACTGCTGGAAGCTTGCAGGGCATCTCTGGAACGGCTCTATACCTGTCGGGAAACGCTGGAGCGTGCAATGGCGGTCGCGGCGGGAAATGAAATTCCCGAAGAAACGAAAGCGTTCTTACAAGCACGCAAGGAGCAGTTTGTTGCGGCAATGTCCGATGATTTAAACACGGCGGATGGGCTTGCGGCGATTTTTGAACTGGTAAGGGAACTCAACACCTTGTCGGCTTCCGGTAAGGCAACAAAAGCCGAACTGCAAGCAGGCGCGGCGTTGTTTGATGAACTCACGGGCGTGCTGGGCATTTGCTATCAGCGCGAACAGCGCGAGGAGATTCCCGCAGAGGTGCTGGCACTTGCCGAGGAGCGCAAACAGGCACGCAAGGCAAGGGATTTTGCCCGTGCGGACGCATTGCGCGAGCAGATTTTACAGATGGGCTATGTGATTGAGGAAACCCGTCAGGGAACAAATATCCGGAAAAAATAAGCTTTGCCGAAAGGACTTGACACTTTGGGAGAGAATAAGCCAAAAAAGAAGAACAAAGCCTTGTTCCGCTTTTTTCAGATTGCGCTGGTGGGAACGATTATGGCGTTTATTGTCATAATTGTGCTGACGTTTGTTGGAAGCGATAACGACAATGCGCTGGACTTAGACAACGTTCGGTTGATTCAATTTGAAACGCCGGCGGATGATGCGCCGGTTGCGGTGTTTGAAACCACGCAAGGGACGTTCTATGCGGTGCTGTACCCGGACGAAGCGCCGGAGATGGTGGAGTATTTCACCGGACTGGTAGAGGACGGCTACTACAACGGCACGTATGTGTACGGGGTGGAGGAGAATGTGTACTTCATCGGCGGTTCAAAAACAAAGGATGGTTCGGACAATGATGATACAAATACGGACAGCTTAGAGCCGGAAAAAACGGCGAATCTCTGGCCGTTCAAGGGCGCGCTGTGTTCCTATGGGGTTGAAAAGGGGATTCTCAATACGCGTACGATGTCCGGAAGCCGAATTTTATTTGTGAACACGGTGGAGTTTACCGATGATTTTATTGAAGAATTAAAAGCGGTGGACGGCAACGAAGATGTGATTCACGCTTTTATTGAACACGGGGGAATTCCGAACTTTGCCCAGCAATACACAGTATTTGGGCAGGTGATCGGCGGGATGAAGGCATATGAAACCATCTGCAATGCGAAGGTTACGGATTCCGACAGTAAAAATCCCAAAGAAGACATTCAATTTACAAAAGTGTATCTAACAGAGTATGGGAGCGTGAAAGCACAGATTTCGGCGGATTCCGGTGCAGATACGCAAGCAACCGCCGATTAGGCGAATTTTCTAGGAATTTTTGTTGACTTTGTACAGAAACTATTGTATAATGTTATGCGTATACGGTTGCAAGGAATAAACAGGAACTGAAAGGGATGGTTCAATGACATTCTTGAAAAGGATTGCCGCAGGTGTAACGGCGCTTACTACTGCGCTGGTGCTGGCTTCCTGCAAGGATACGACCTATGTGTTTACCTCCGGCGATGAGAAAGTGAACGCCGGAATTTATATTGAATATCTGGAAAGCCAGATGTACTATCAAATGCTGATGTTGTCCTATTCCGGGGTGGAAGATGACTACTTGAATCAGGAAGTGGATGACGGCGTAAAGCTCTCCAAATATGTGGAAGATTATGCTTACGAACAAGCGAAGGAATATTTGGCGATTGAAAAGCAGTTTGATGAACTGGGGCTGGAAATCTCGGAGGAAGATACCGAATCGATCAATTCGGATGTCAGCGACTTGTGGACGCAAAACGGCGATTACTATGAGTATATCGGCATTTCGAAGGATTCTTACAAGAAAGTTCAGCTCAACGAGAAAAAGCGTGATCTGATTTTTGCGGCATACTATGATGTGGGCGGCTTGGAGGAAGTAACGGACGAGGCGCTTGCGGACTATGTAAATGAGAATTATCT
>DBRO01000101.1:0-5160 GCA_002306005.1 Ruminococcus sp. UBA1366
GCTTTCGTATCCCACAATCGAAAGCGCACAACCGATCATTTTCGCAATATTTTCATCATCTTCCACAATTAAAATCCGTATCATATGTCACCCGTTCCTTTCTGATTTCATCATAACATGAATGCCATTGTGCTTCCACCGCGGAACGCAAGAAAAATGCAAAAGAAATGCAAGCGCACATTTTTTTCGCAATTGTGTATCATACTAATAGAAAACAAGTGAAGGAGTTTTTTCATGCGTTATGATAATCTGCAATCACTGCTGCAAAACAGTTCCGGCACCCGCCGGTATTTTGTCGGTCTGCCCGTGCCGGTACAGTTGCAGCTGCACGAACGAAACGAATTCATCCGCACGCAGCAGGATCTTCGCCTGCACGCCGAATGTATTCAGCGGCAAAGCTTTTTGCAGTAAAAAACCGGCTTTACAAAGCCGGTCTTTTTTATCAATAAGTTTCCGTATAGGCATCCTGCCGGAATTTCACTCGCTTGTACGTAATCAGCACCGCTGTGCCGAAAATTTCAAGAAATGCCAGCACAAACACAAACACCACATAGCCGGAATCCCGTTTGGGCTTGTTGGAATCCGAATCCGTTACCGCGGCAACCACTCCCGTACTACTGCCCGTTACGGATTGCCTCGTGCTGCTTTGTACAGAGAAATCAGTGGTGCCGGATGTGCTAGCAGAATCTCCGGATGCGGCGGTGGTTTCCTCCGCTGTGGTCTGATCGGTGGCAGTTGATGACGAAGTATCCGCCGTTGTTGTGGTTGTCGCTTCGGTTGGGGTGGTTTCTGATTGTGTTGCCGCAACGGTTCCGTGCGGCTGGATCGTGACTTTTGTAATTTCAAAGCTGCTGTCCGGCGCCATAAAGTACAACTGCACATAAATCAAATCATCGGATTCCCGCACCTGTACGTCTTCGGCTGTCCATACACTTTCGCCCGAATAGCTGTGCTGGGATGCCGTTGTCCACACGCCGCTTTCGTTGTTATAACCAACAGCGCCCACGACCTCATCGCTGGCTTTCACAGCGATCGTAATATCATAACCTTTGCTGAAATCCTCCGCATAATCCCCCAGCGAAAAACTGTATGTTTCCACGGAATCTTCATCAAATTCACCTTCGTTGGTATATGCAAACACCGCATCTCCGTTACCGATGACAACCGGTTCCGCAGTTTTTTGTGTTTCTGTTTTTGTCGCTTTATCCGATGTCGTCGTTGTTTTTTCTTTGGTGGTCTCCGGTTTTTTGGTTGTGCTTTCCGACTTTTTGGTTGTCGTGGTGGTCGTCTTCTTCGCGGTGGTTGTGGTTGCCTTCGTCGTTGTTTCCGCCTTAACAGAAACCGTCACCGGGCTGCTTTTGGTCGGCACACTATAGGAGCAATCTGCATATGCTCCCGCAGAATCATAATACACCATTTTGCGGACTTCTACCCAAAAATTCGCTTTTCCGGATGCGCCGCTTTTCATTTTAAATTTCAGCTTTGCCAGTGTTTGATCCTTCTTCACATTCGTGGATGCTGCGCCCATAATCAGCACTTCACCCGAAGCATAGCTGTAATTTGGCACAAGCAGAAAAGAGGAATCCCCCGTCGCACTGTCATCGGCGTTCAGTGTCACTTTGGACGAATCATAATGCACGACAATATCCACCCCGCCAATGCCGGTAGAACCCGCATCCGTAGCAACGGTCAATGTAAAACTGCCCCCTGCTTTTACCGAAGACGATGAAGCAGACAGCGTGATTTTTTCCTTTTCTGCGGCATACACCGGGCTTTGCACTGCAAGGTTGAATACCAACACGCAGGACGAAACCAGCATCGCCGCTTTTTTCAAAAAGTTCTTCATCCCGAAGAATCCTCCTGTTGTACTTTCTTAGTTCTGATTCGGCTCTCTTTCTGTGAAAATTCCCATACTTTTCACAGAAATTCGTCCTTCTTTGTCTGTTTTCAGTATAACATTGCACAAAGCGAAAGTCAACCGTTGCGCTTGGATTTTTTATTGGAAAATAATAAAGCCGCACAAACGTGCGGCTTTCAGACTGAAGACAAAGTGTTGTAAAACAAANNATGAAAAGTGGAGATAACACAACAAATTTTCATAGAATATTATGATTTTTTACCCCAAAAATGGGATTCTTAAGGGACGTTGTCCCTTAAGCGGGGGATTGTAAGGGGGCAGAGCCCCCTTACAAAGGGTTTATCTACAAGCTGAAGCCGCACAAACGTGCGGCTTTTGTGTTATGAAACAACGGAAATCAAAGATTTCACGGCGCTGTGGATTCTGTGTGCGGTATCGGGGTTATTCATCGTATATAAATGAATGCCGTCCACGCCCTGCGCCGCCAAATCGACAATCTGGTCGATGGCATAAGCAATGCCCGCATCGCGCAGTGCCTCGGGGTTATGCTCGTACTTTTCCATCATGCGAACAAATTTTGCCGGGAGCTGAACTTTACAAAGCTCCGCCATGCGCTCCGCCTGTTTTTTGTTCGTCACGGGCATAATGCCCGCCTCCACCGGCACAGCAATGCCGGTTGCCCTAGCGCGTTCCAAAAAGCTGTAAAACAGGGTGTTTTCAAAGAAGAGCTGGGTAATCAGATGGTTTGCGCCCGCATCCACCTTTTGCTTTAAGTACCGCAAATCCGTTTCCAAATCCGGTGCCTCGGGGTGTCCTTCCGGATAACAGGCGGCAAGGATATTAAAATCCCCTTTTTGCCGAATCAGCCGAATGAGTTCTTCCGCGTGGGCAAAATCCCCCCGTCCGCGGTTTTCCTCGGTGTAATCCCCCCGCAGTGCCAGAATATTCTCAATCCCCTTTTCTGCAAGCGCATCCACAATGCGCTCTGCATCGGTGCGGGTCATCCCCGCCACGGGCAGGTGCGCGACACTTTCAATGCCGTACACGTTCTTCACATCGGCGGCAATTTCCACCGTGGAATACTTATCCGCAGCACCGGCAATCCCATACGTCACGCTGATAAAATCCGGCGAAACATCTTTCAGTTCATCCAACATCCGGTATACCGTACTGATATGCGCGGTGCGCTTGGGCGGAAAGATTTCCAGCGAAAACACGGTTTTATTCTGAAATAAGCTGGCAGTTTTCATTGCAGTTTCCTTTCCGGCGCGGTTTTCACAGGCTTTCCCGCACGGCTTTTGCCGCCGCAACCAGATTTTTTAAGCTCGGCACGGTTTCCGCATTGCCGCGCGTTTTTAAGCCGCAGTCGGGATTCACCCAAAGCTTTTCCTGCGGAATTTTTTGAAGCATCAGCCGCAGGGCGGTTTGGATTTCCTCCACGGACGGTACACGCGGCGAGTGAATATCATACACGCCGGGGCCAACCTCCGTACGGAAATTGTTTTCTTTCAGTACATCTAAAATCGTCAAATCCGAACGGGAGGCTTCAAACGTGATGACATCCGCATCCATGTTGTCAATATCGCGGATAATATCGGCAAATTCGCTGTAACACATATGCGTGTGAATTTGTGTTTCTGCCTTCACCCCGCTATGCACCAGCCGGAACGCCGGAATCGCCCAGTCCAGATACTCCGATTTCCAATCCGAACGGCGCAGGGGGAGCTTTTCGCGCAGTGCCGCCTCGTCCACCTGAATAATCCGAATCCCGTTTGCCTCTAAATCCAGCACCTCATCGCGGATGGCAAGCGCTATCTGCGTGGTGCTTTCTTTGATGCTGATGTCCTCACGCGGGAACGACCAGTTTAGAATCGTCACCGGACCGGTCAGCATTCCCTTGACGGGCTTTTGCGTACAGCTTTGCGCAAACACGGAATATTCCACCGTCATGGCTTTCCCGCGGGAAACATCGCCCCATACCACCGGCGGCTTCACACAGCGCGTACCATAGGACTGCACCCACGCTTTTTCCGTAAAAATAAATCCGTTCAGGCACTCGCCGAAATATTCCACCATGTCGTTGCGTTCAAATTCGCCGTGCACCAGCACGTCAAGACCGATTTCCTCCTGCAAAGCAATGCACTCGGCAATTCTGTCCTTGTTGAATTTTTTGTAGCTTTCCTCGGAAATCACGCCCTTGCGGAATGCCGCACGATTGGCGCGCACCTCCGCCGTCTGTGGGAACGAACCGATGGTCGTTGTTGGCAGCAACGGCAGCGCAAATTCTTCTTTCTGAATTTTTTCCCGTTCCGCAAAGGCAGGCAGGCGGACAAAATCCCCGTCCGTCAGTGCATTCACCCGTGCGCGAACCGCCGCATCCGCACCTCTGCGGGATTTTGCAAACAATTCCTTATTTGCAGAAAGCGCCGCCTGTGCGTTGCCAGCCGCGTCCGCAAGTGCTTTTAATTCAAAAAGCTCCGTGAGTTTTTCATAGGCAAACGCCAGATAGGCTTTGTATTCCCCGCCCAGCTTGGTTTCGTTTTCCAGCGTGTAGGGAACGTGCAGCAGCGAGCAGGACGTGGACAGTACCGCATTCGGGGCAAGTTCGCGGATTTCCGCCAACCGTGCCAATGTTGTTTCATAATGATTTTTCCAGATATTTTTACCGTTGAGCAGTCCCGCAAAAAGCGTTTTGCCCTGTGGGAAACCATGCTTGTTCAGCAGTTCACCCGTCAGCCTGCCCTCCACAAAATCCAGTCCGATGCCGTCGAAATCCAGCCCGCACAGTTCAGTATAGCAGTCGCGCACATCGCCAAAATACGTTTGCGCCAAAACCTTGACACCGGATTTTTTCGCCAGAATTCCTGTATACAGCGTGCGGAACAGCGCAATGTCCTCCGCGCTCAAATCATACACCAGATACGGCTCGTCAAACGCCGCCCACTGCACGCCGAGTTCGGCGTATTTTTCCAACAACGCCCCATAGGCGGCAATCACGTCCGGCACAAAATCTGCGGCGGCTTTTTTGCCCGTGCAGCGTGCCATTTTTAAAAATGTAAACGCGCCCACCACGACGGGTTTGGTTTCCACCCCTTGCGCTTTTGCTTCCAGATATTCGTCAAACGGCTTTGTGCCCGCCAAAGAAATCTTTGTATCGTCCTCCAGTTCCGGCACCAGATAATGATAGTTCGTGTTAAACCATTTTTTCATGGCAAGCGCTTTTACATCGCCCTTTTCTCCCTGATAGCCCCGTGCCATCGCGAAATATTCATCCAGCGCGGGCAGCCCCAGCGCCTTGTACC
>DBRO01000101.1:5187-5394 GCA_002306005.1 Ruminococcus sp. UBA1366
CCCGCCGCGGAAAGCTTTTCCCAGCCGATTTTGCGGATACCCGCCGCTGTGCTCTGTAATTCCTCTGCGGAAATCGCGTGCTTAAAATAATTCTCCGAGGCAAATTTCAGTTCCCGCAGCGCACCCACGCGCGGAAATCCAATCACCGAAGTTTTCATATAATCACAACCCTTTTTGTATTTGGGTTTATTATATCATTTCAGTATG
>DBRO01000021.1:0-3940 GCA_002306005.1 Ruminococcus sp. UBA1366
CAGGAAAGTTTATGCAGTTTGGCGCTGTTGACGCGAACAAGTCGCGTTTCTCATAATGAGGAGCGCTTTTTGTTTGCTCCCGCGACCGGATTGCTTGCCGTATGGAAAGCCTTATGTGGGGGCGCTGTCGCCGCGGACAAGTCGCCGTTCCGAGATGGGGCGGCGTTTTTTGTTTATATGGCAAAAAGTTTCATAGGATCGGGATGGTTTTGGCGCTAGGATGGCAAATTTCGTGAAATCCTACAAAATATTCACGCAAAAACGCGGGAAATTCCGCACTTTTTGTTGACAAGCTTCGGCATTTATGCTAAGATAATAATAAGAATGAGAACGGGAGGGCGCCGCGTGATTTGTCCGAGATGCAAGGAAGTGCTTCCAGACGGCACGGAAATTTGTACGGTCTGCAATAAAAAACTCACGAAACGCAAAAGCGGGCTTTTCCGGAATTTCCGGAAGAAAAAAGCGCCGGATTCTGCCAGTGCGCCTGAACAAACACCGAAATCCCGCAAAACAAAGCTGAAAATTGCGGTGTTTGCTTTGCTTGTCATTGCCATTGCTGTGCTGGTGATCGTGCTTGTGGTGGGCATGATTTCCAATAAAGGAGAAAAAACTGCCAAAGAATTAAAAAGCTATATTGGCGATACGCTGGTAAATACCATCAATGATTCCGGTATTTCGCTTAGTCCGGAATCGAAGTTCCGTGTGGTGAATCAATCCGCGGGGTTTGATTATTTGGTGGAATCCGAGGACGATGTAAAGGTGGACGGCGTACACTATCCGGAATGGCTGGTAACGTTGAATCTCAATAATGTGGAACGCGTGGTGGATGTAACCTTCTATAATTTTGAGGCGCTGGATAACAATGCACGCGGTCCGAAGCTGAAATCTACGTTGAGTTTAAAAGGCGTTAAGGATGGCACGGATTATGATAAAGTCAAGGATTTAATCGATATTGATCCTTACAGCGTAAAGTATGAATCCAATCAGATTACGTTTACGTATAAGTATTATTACAAAAATGCTTCCGGGGATATGCAGGCGATGAAATTTGTCGTGATTTATGATGATAAGTTGAATTATCAAAGCTCCGAAAATGTTGAGGTAAATCCCGAAATTTAGTTGCCAATTGCAATTGTTGAAATTGGACTGCCTGCGTTTGGCAGTCCTTTTTTATGGTAAAACACGGGACTTTTCGACAAAAAGTTATTACAGAAGTGGAACAAATTATTTCGCATTCTCTACAATTTTCATAAAGCAGTTGACAGTTTTCCGGAATGCTGATAGTATAAAATGATGAACGGACGACTTTGTGAGCAATTTTTTTGATACAAAAGTGTAGACCGCGTTAGGCGGATAAAGATATTGGAGGAACGCAATGAGCGATGAGCTGAATCTTTGTATGGGTTGCATGAATGAGCTGGACAGGCTTGGAAACTGCACCCATTGTGGTTATGTGAAGGGAACACCTCATATCAAGCCCTATCTTGCACCGGAAACGGTTTTGGACGATCGGTATTTGGTTGGAAAACTGCTTTCGTATAACGGCGAGGGTGCATCCTATATCGGCTACGATATGGTGACGAACGAGAAAATCGTGGTGCGTGAATACCTGCCGGATACGCTCTGTACCAGAACAAACGGTTCGGACGAGGTGATTGTCAATTACGATTGCCTTGCCAAATATAAAACGTTTATGTCTGAATTTGCGGAAGTCAACCGTGTGCTGTCCAAAATGCGCTCCATGCAGCACATTGTGCCGGCAAAGGATATGTTTACGCAAAACAATACTACATATGCCATTCTGGAATATGTGGAGGGCGTTTCTCTGAAAAAATTCCTGCAATCCAACCGCGGACAGCTTTCGTGGGAGCAGGTGAAAAAGCTTTTCCCGCCGATTTTTACAACGCTGAGTTTGGTGCATAACGCGGGGATCATTCACCGCGGCATTTCACCGGAAAATATTATTGTTACAACGCGCGGAGAACTGCGGATGATCGGGTTCTGCATCAGTTCCATCCGAACCTGCAATACGGAGCTAAGCCCGGAACTGTATCCGGGCTATGCTGCACCGGAACAGTATAACACGCTGGAATATCAAGGAACTTGGACGGACGTATATGCCATTGCCGCAGTGCTGTATCGAATTCTCACCGGCTGCGTGCCGGCGGAGGCGTACAGCCGGATTGGCAACGATACGCTGATTGAACCGCGACGGATTAATCCGGAGGTTCCGGTACCGGTATCGAATGTCATTATGAAGGCCATGGACGTCCGCTGTGAACGCAGACTCCAGACGGTGACGGAATTGGTCACCCAGCTGTTTGAACAGCCTGCTTATGTGGATCATCATAAGGGCGCGACGCAGACGATCCCGATTCAGAAGCCGATTCCAACGGCGCCGCGCAGAAAACCGCCGGTGAAAAAGAAGAACAATGTTATGTCAATGACCATTGGCATTGTGACAGTGGTGGTGCTGATTGGGTTAGTTGCCTTTTTGCTTATTTTGATTTTTGGACCGGACAGCAAGGAGAAAACTACGACGGATACCACGCAAAAAACATCGGTTTCGACCACGACCGCGCCCCGAACGACAACGGCGGAAACCACTACTTCCGAAGAGGAAGACGATATCATTTCCATTATGCCGGATCTAACCGGAAAATATTATCCTTCGGTGGAAAGTACCATCAGCACGGATTTTACGATCACACAAGCCTATGAATACAGCGATGAGTATGATAACGATATGATCATCAGCCAAAGCATTGCCATCGGAACGGAATATCACCCTTCGGAAAAACCGGAGCTGACACTGACAATTTCGTTGGGTCCGGAGGAAGTCACAGTGCCGGAGTTTGCGGGACTTTCGCAAAAACAGTACCTGAGCAAGCTGGATGAACTGAAAATCCGGTATACGGTGATTCCGGTTTACAGCTCAAGCGTTTCGCTGGGCGTTGTGACAAAAACCAGTATTGCCCCGGGAGAGAAAATCAATGTGAAAACACCGGAAACACTGGAAGTGTCGGTTTCTGCCAACGTGGAAGATGCACAGGGCGTGGATACCACCACCACAACCAAGAAACCGGATTAACATATTTCTGCATGGGTTTTGCAAAATCCAGCTGTTTTTCATCTGCGGTTTTATGCAAACTTCCGCTCTTGTTTGCAAAACTGTGAAGAAATTTGACAGATGCTTGACAATCTTCGCGGATTGTGCTATCATTTTGCATTAGAAGGGCTGAAAACGTTTAATATTTTATGGAATAACGCAATCTTCCCAGACATTCATGAAAGGAATGAATTTGTGATGGCAAAAACAATTGGTGTGCTGACAAGCGGTGGCGACGCGCCGGGTATGAATGCGGCGGTCAGAGCTGTTGCAAGAGCTGCGCTGCGCAAGGATATGAAGGTTTACGGTGTGCTGCGCGGGTATAATGGATTGATTAACGGCGACGTGATTGATATGAATGCCAGAAGTGTTTCTGGAATTATCCAGCGCGGCGGCACTTGCCTGTATACGGCAAGATGTCCCGAGTTTCGATATGAGGAAGGCTTGCAGAAAGCGAAAGCAAAATGCATTGAACTGGGTATGGACGGCATTGTGGTCATCGGCGGCGACGGTTCGTTCCGCGGCGCGGCAGATTTGTCCGCTCGGGGAATTCCCTGTATTGGACTGCCCGGTACGATTGACAACGATATTGCCTGTACGGAATATACAATTGGTTATGATACGGCAATGAATACCGCCATGGAAATGATTGATAAAATTCGTGACACGGCACAGTCCCACGACAGATGCTCTGTGGTGGAGGTGATGGGCAGAAACGCCGGATATATCGCAGTGAATGTTGGTATTGCAGTCGGTGCGGAAGCCGTTATCACGCTGGAGCGCCCGTATTCGCTGGACGAAATTGCAAAGAACATGCTGGAAACCAGAAAA
>DBRO01000021.1:3985-9266 GCA_002306005.1 Ruminococcus sp. UBA1366
AGAGGCGGTTCGCCGACGGTGCGGGACAGAGTTGTGGCAACGCAGATGGGCTATTATGCCGTGGAACTGCTTGAACAGGGCATTGGCAACCGCGTGGTCGGTATGATGAACAACAAGATTTATGACGTGGATATCCAAGAGGCGCTTTCGATGAAAAAGCCGTTTGAGGATCATCTGTACGATATTCTGGGCGATACCGCGTTTTAATTTCGTATCCTTTCACAAAATTTGTGATTGCGATAAACAAGGCATACAGAGTAGGAAACAAAGCGTAAAGTGTTCCGCGGACGGGGAGTTGCCGNNGCTGAATGCATAAGATAGAGCTTTTCATGCTTCTGCTTTGCAGAAGTTGGATTCTGCTCCGTTTATGCAAAAAGCATAGGTGCCTGAGGCAAAAATGCTCGCATAATAAGGAGGAGGTATCTGCATGAAGAGCTTTTTTGGTATGTTCAAAAGTTCCGCGTTGGAACTAAAAAGCGTGCGTACACTGACCGTAACGGCCATGTTGTGCGCACTGTCCGTTGTGATTGAAATGAATGCGTTCATGGTAAATCCGACAACGAAAGTCAATTTTGCGTTTGTGGCGCTTGCGGCGGTTGGCTTACTGTTCGGCCCTGTGGTGGGAATGCTTGCTGGTGCGGTTTGTGACATCGCGGGTTTTCTCATCAATCCGGGTGGGTACGGGTTTAATCCCGTGTACACGCTGATTGCGGTGATGCAGGGATTGATTTACGGCATGGCGCTGTATCACAGCTTTTACGGTAAAAAGTACGAAATTGTTTTACGCCGCGTGGGAAACGGCAGGGAAACAGACATTGGTATGTACTTGCGTCTTGTCGTTGCACGGCTTGCTGATGTGGTAGTGATCAATTTGTTCCTGAACACGCTCAATCTGTATTTGATGAATACGGCGGGCGGTGGGGCTTCCGTGGGTGGATTTTTCACGTTTTTGTTGCCGCGTCTGATTAAAAATTTGGTCGAACTCCCCGTTGACTTGATTTTAATGTTCACCGTGCTCCCCGTGGTGATGACCGCATACCGGCGGGTGTTCCGGCTTCGCCCTCAAAATTCGCTGAGCTAACGTCGGAAAACCAAAAATATTCACAAAAATCACTTGTGCTGTACGGCGTTTTGCTGTATAATAATGCTTACAGAACAAATCCGTTTGCGAATGGATTTGACAATTATGTTGCGGGGCGTAACATAATTGCAGCAAATATCACGATTTTTTGCTATGATTATCGTGTGTTTTGTTTGTTCGGTAGACATTTAATAGTACAAGTGATATTTTTTGTTGGAAGGAACGGATGAGCAATGACAAAGGTCGGATTTATCGGCGCGGGCAATATGGGCTTTGCAATTCTCAAAGGTATTTATGAGGGCAGAAGCTCAGAAAATGTGGAAATTCACGATACACTGGGCGAAATTGAACTTTATGCTGCAGAGCAGGATCATACGAAGTTGGAACGACTGGAAAAACTGGGCGTGAAGATCTGTGATTCGCCGGCGGCGTTGGTGAAGACCTGCAAATATGTTTTTTTGGCAGTAAAGCCGCAGAATTTGGAGACGCTTTTGCCTGCCATGAAGGACGAAATTACAGAGGAAACTGTGATCGTTTCCATTTGCGCAGGGATTTCCGGCGACTATATTAAGGCGCGTACCAAGGACTTTGTCAAGGTGGTGCTGGTGATGCCCAACACCCCGCTCATGCTGGGGGAGGGCGCTTCGGCGCTGGCGCAGGTTGCACCCACCACGGACGGGGAATTTGAACTGGTGTATAATATTTTTGCCGCCTGCGGAACTGCCGCGGTGATTGATGAAAGCAAGATGAAAGAAATTATTGCGATCAATGGTTCGAGTCCGGCATTTATTTATCTGTTTGCCAAGGCGTTTGTGGATTATGCGGATGCGGTTGGCATTGATGCGGATGCGGCAAAGGCGCTGTTTGCAAAAACGCTGATTGGTTCGGCAAAAATGATTACCGACAGCGGTAAGAGCATTGACGAGCTGATTGAAATGGTTTCCTCCAAGGGCGGCACCACGATTGCCGGTTTGGAAAAACTCCGTGCCGGCGGTTTGGAGCAAACCGTGAACGAGGCTTGCAAGGCTTGTACGGCGCGGGCATACGAGCTGGCACAGTAAATTTTCGTGTAACAACCACAGGCATTTCCCATGGCTTGTCTGAATATACTTGTGAAAGAGAACACAACGAGATTCGGACAAATAGGGGGAATGGCAATGCAGGCGGTACGGCAGGGCACGGTACGGAATAGATTTCATAAAAAGAATGAGCGGTTTACAGCGATACTGGCAGGCATGGTGTTGCTGGGGGTGCTGATTGGCGCCTTATTGTATGTTTTTGTGCGCGGCACGGGCGATGAGGAAACCTTTGCGCGGCTGGCTTTGGTGAATGAGAATTTTCTCAACACGCGCAGGGAAGCCTCGTTTTTGCGGATATTATTTGGTTCGTTTTTTTCGTCTACGCTCTATTTGGGCGGAATTTTTCTACTTGGTTTCTGGGCAATTTCTCAGCCGTTTACACTGCTGGTGCTGGTGTTTCGCGGGCTGGGGCTGGGTGCTGTGCTGGCGCAGATTTACGCTGCACATGGCCGCGGTGCCATTTTAATCACGCTGGTACTCATTTTGCCGTACACGCTTCTTTCTGTTACGGCGCTGGTACTCGGTGCGCGGGAGAGTATTCGAATGTCGAACATTTACTGCGCGGTATCGCTGAGCAGTCGGTGTCCGGAGCGCATGGTGGATACGGTAAAACTGTATCTGGTGAAATTTCTGGTGCTGGAGGCAATGATTGCGGCGGCGGCGGCGGTGGATTGTATCTGCACGGTAATTTATAACCGGATTTTAGGATAGGTATAAAAATTGAAAGGATGTTTTGCGAGCATGGGCTTTTTTGGCGGCGGTTACGACAAGGCGGGGCCGGGTATTCCCAAAATGCCAATGGAAAAGAAGGGAATTTTTAAATTTCTGGAGGTCTACGGCAGGCGGTTTTGGAAGCTGATGGAGATGAACTTGCTTTTTCTGCTGTTTTGCATTCCGATTATCACCATCGGGCCTGCAATCGCAGGAATGACCAAAGTATGCCGGAACTATTCGCAGGAGCGCAATGCCTTTGTGTACGCGGATTTCATTGATGCATTTAAAAAGAACTTTAAGCAGTCGCTGGCAGTTTGGCTGATTGATTTGGTCGTGATTGTGCTGAGTTCGATTGGCTTACCGGTGTATTTCCAGCTTGCCCAGCAGAATAAGGCGTTTTTCATTCCTCTTGGCATTTATCTTGCTTGCTTGCTGATCTATTTCATGATGCATTTTTATATTTATTTGATGATCGTTTCCACTAATTTGAAATTTAAGCAAATTATTAAGAACAGCTTTCTGCTGGTTTCCATTGGCACAAAGGCTTCCTTCTTTACGCTTTTAAACATTGTACTAACAGCACTTGTCATATTTGTATTCTTTTTTAATTACGTAACACTCGGCATTGATGTTCTGCTGATTTTGCTGTGGTCGTCCTCTTTTTTATGCTTTGTAACGACGTATAACTGCTATCCGGTCATCCGGAAGTATGTGATTGAGCCATATTATAAGAGCCTTGGCGTGGAAAATCCGGAATTTGAATATTTACGAACAGAACAAGAGGCAGTCTTTACGGACAAAGGCGGCACGGAAGAACCGATTGGTGGTACAAAACGCAAAAAGCGCGGCAAGCGGATTTCCTAAATACAAAAAAGCAGCACTTCGGTGCTGTTTTTATTTGTGAATTTTTCGGAAAAGTATTGTAAAGCCGTGAAAAACAGACTATAATAAGGATAGCGGCGAAAAAAAGAAAGCCGTGCACAGAAAAAACGAAAAACAGAACAAAGGACGGAGAAAAAATGAAAACGAAAACAGCGCTTGTCACGGGGGCAAGTTCCGGTATTGGGCGGGATATTGCCATGATTTTAAGCAAAAAAGGGTACAGGATCATTATGGTTGCGCGGCGGGAAAATAGACTGTTGGAGCTTGCTGAAAAACTTCCGGGCGAAAGCAGAATAATTGCGGCGGATTTATCTCGTGCAGAGGAATGCTTTGAGCTTTACGAAAAGGTGCGGGGGGAGCATATCCATGTGCTGATCAACTGCGCAGGGTTTGGGATTCTGGGTGAATTTGAGCAGATTCCGCTGGGCAAGGAACTGGAAATGCTGGACGTGAACATTCGCGCTGTCCATATCCTAACTAAGCTGTTTTTAGCGGATTTCACCGCACAGGACAGCGGGTATATTCTCAACGTTGCCTCCACCGCCGGACTGATGCCGGGCGGTCCGCTGATGGCTTCGTATTATGCTTCCAAGGCGTATGTGACGAACCTGACGATTGCCATTAATCAGGAGTTACATTCCGCGGAGAGCCGGGTTTATGTTGGTGCGCTTTGCCCCGGCCCGGTGGATACGGAATTCAACGATGTGGCGAATTCCGATTTTGCGGTTTCTGCAATGAGCAGTAAGAAATGTGCGTCTATTGCCGTGCGACAGATGTTCCGGCGGAAAATGCTGATTGTGCCGGGGTTTTCCAATCAATTTTTTGTGTTTGCGGCAAGGTTTTTGCCGCGTCGAGCGGTGATAGCCACTGCCGAAAAAATTCAGTCCATGAAGCGTGAGGAACAGAATTCGTAAAGCAATTTGTGGAATGACAGAAAAATTCATGAATTTGAATTTCCATAACACAGAACTTTCACATAGGCACAGAAACTTTATACGAATGACATAAGCGAATTTGCGTTGATTTGTACAAAATGCACAAGAAACCGTTTACACATTTATGCAAAAAGAGGCTTGCTTTTTGAACAGTTTTCGAGTACAATAGAGTTACAATCTTATTCTGAAAGGAAGTTTTAGAAATGAAACTTAAGAGAATACTCGTAAGCACAGCCGTTGCGGCACTTGCGGTTACTACGGTATCCGCTGCGATTCCCGCATCTGCGGCAACAACCTACAAAGCACAGATGATTATTCAGACAGATGCATGGACATTCCGCAATAAGATGCAGGATACCACGTTTGGCGGCGCTGGCGATGGCGAGTGGGAAGGAAAGCTGATTGCTTGGGATTCCAACAAAGTTGCTTATGACTGGGCAGAAAATTCTCCCTACACCTTCACGGATACGGAAATTACCGGAGATGGCGATTATTCCATCAAGTTTGAAGGTGATTTGACCAGCAACTGCGGCTCTTTCAACATTCTTGGTATCTCCACCAACGTTCCGAGAGAATCCACCAACGATGAT
>DBRO01000021.1:9354-11780 GCA_002306005.1 Ruminococcus sp. UBA1366
ACACAGTCCATTGAAATCAAGTTCACAATTTCCGGTATGGGCGGCGGCGATACAACTTCTTCAACTACGAATTCTGATGTAGATTCTGAAGATGATACAACTTCTTCAACTGCTAGTGACGATACTGATACCGATACTACTTCTTCGAACACCACTTCCAGTACAGATAATACTACAAGTTCTCAGACTGGTGCAACCACAGGTCTTGCTTTGGTTGGCGTAGCTCTTGCAGGTGCTGCAATCGCAGTTTCCAGAAAGAGAAAGTAATTTCTGATTGAATTACATAAAAAGGAATCCTTCGGGGTTCCTTTTTTTATGGCAAGCGAGGATGTTTTAGTAAATTGCACAATTGAAGAAAACGTTTCCTGTGTAATTTCCATAAGAAACCGATTACAAATTTGTACAATCAGCTAGTTGAATTTTTCTGTGGATTTGGTACAATATAAATATAAACTTAGTTATGGAGGAATATCTTATGGTTTTCAAAAAAATGATGGCGGCGGCGATGTCGCTCACACTGGCAGGTGCAGTTTTTGCTTCTTGCAGCAGCTCGGATGATTCCAGCAGTAAAAAGGATTCCAGCAGCAAGGAAGAAACCACCGCGGCAACTACAACCGCAGCACCGGAGACAACAACTGAAGCTACGACAACAGCAGCACCGGAAATCACACCTACAAACAATACCTTTGGTGAGGCAGGAAAATACGGCTCTGTTTCGATTACTTGGGCAGATGGCGTAAATTCTCACTTCTGGACAAAGGACGACTGTGAAGGCTTGGATTTAAATTCAAACTGGATGCCGATTGACAAAAACGGCGATTACACCATCACGATGAAGGTTTGGGATACTTCGGACGGATTAACGGATGCTGACTTCTCGCCTTGCACCGATTTGGCTGTACTTTGCCTCGACTGGACAGTTACGGACGATATGGTTGGTCAGGAAGGACTGACACTCACAACAAAGTCGGTAACCTTTGATGGCACAACTACTGTTTCCGGCGATGATTTGGATTTTGCAACCGTTGTTGAAACGCTGAACAAGGGCAAGGCTGAAGGCGAAGGCGCACTCAATGACGCTGGAAACAACTGGGAGAATGAAACCACGTTCCGCCAGAACCTGTATAACACTTGGGGCGGAAACATTTTCGCGTTTGATTATGGTAAGATTAATTACCCGACGTATAACTACATCACCATTGAGTTTACCGTATCTGGACTTGCAGAATAATAATTGATGAAAAAAACCGTCCGAGAGGGCGGTTTTTGGCGTATATTTCTAAATTTTTACGAAATGCGGTTGATGCTTTTCAAACAATGTGACATGCGAAAATCCTGCGGTGCGTGCAAGTTCCGTCCCTTCGGCAATGCCCGTTGCGAGATCCTCCGGACGGTGTGCATCCGAGCCGAGCGTGAGGATTTCCCCGCCTAAATCACGGTACAGCCGTACATATTCCAGTGTCGGGAAGGTCTTTCCATAGGACTGACGCAGGCCGGAGGTGTTGATTTCAATACCCTTGCCCTTGCCAATCAGTACGGTGAAGCATTCTGCAATCACATCTCGAAATGCCGACAGCTCCACATGAAGATGATATTTTCCTTCGATATACCGCAAAATGTATGTCAAATGCCCCAGCACGTCGAATTTTCCCCATCGGCAAATTTCCAGCAGGGTATTAAAATATCGCCCTGCGAGTGCTTGTATCTCCGCCTGCGTCATGCGGAAATAATCAATGAACGCAAAATCATCCTCGCCGGCAAGCTGGTGCAAAGACCCGATGATAAGATCCAGCCGAGGGTCGGCGGCAATACGTTCGGAAACTTCTAAATCTGCCGTTGCCTGTCCTAATTCAACACCGCACAACAGATTCAGTTTTCCTGCATATTCGGCTTTCAGCCGTGTGATCTCCGCCACAGACTGTTCGTACGAACGGGCATAGTCAAAGGCATATAAATCCGCATATTGTTCCGAAAATCCCACAAGCTGTTCCGGCGTGTAGTGGGATTTTTCATACCAACAGTTCACCTCACAGTGGTCGGTGATCGCATAGGCGGAGAGTCCTAAGGCGTGTGCGCGCACACACATTTCCGGTGCTGGTGCGTTAGAATCCGGCGAAAATGCCGTGTGCGTGTGTAAATCCATTAAAAAATCCATGCAATCCTGTCCTTTCTATGCTTTCATTATAACAGATTTGTTCGGAATTTACAACACAGCATTCGCTTTTGTGAAAAAAATCTTTGCTTTTTGGCTGGTTTGTGTTATAATAAAATTACATTGAATCATTCCTGAAAGGTTGAGAATTTATGAGAGCTGTTATTACCGTGATTGGCAAGGACGCGGTCGGGATTTTGGCAAAGGTCAGTACCGTTTGTGCCGAAAACAATGCCAATGTTATTGAAGTTACCCAGTCTGTTTTGCAGGACTT
>DBRO01000021.1:11861-16330 GCA_002306005.1 Ruminococcus sp. UBA1366
ATGCTGAATGCTTACGATATTTTAGAAACCATCCGCATGATACAGGACGAATGCCTGGATATTCGTACGATCACCATGGGAATTTCCCTGCTGGACTGCATTGACAGTGACATTGATAAGACCTGCCAAAAGGCATACGACAAAATCACCACCCGCGCAAAGAATCTGGTGCGCGTGGGGGAGGAAATTGAAAAAGAATACGGCATTCCGATTATCAACAAACGGCTTTCCGTGACACCGGCGGCAATTGTTACAGCCGCTTCCGGCGGCGATCCGGTGAAGCTTGCCCATGTGATGGACAACGCCGCAAAGGAAGTCGGCGTGAACCTTATCGGCGGGTATTCCGCACTGGTGCAAAAGGGGTTTTCTGCCGGCGATCGTGAATTGATTGACTCCATTCCGCAGGCACTGAACGAAACGGAACGGGTATGTTCTTCGGTGAATATCGGTTCTACCAAAACGGGAATCAATCTGGATGCCTGTAAGCTGATGGGCAGAATCATCAAAAACAGCGCGGAGCTGACCGTTGACCGCGCTTGCTTCGGTGCGGCAAAGCTTGTGGTATTTTGCAACGCAGTGGAGGATAACCCCTTTATGGCAGGTGCATTCCATGGCGTGGGTGAACCGGACTGCATGATTAACGTGGGCGTTTCCGGCCCGGGTGTGGTGCGTGCGGCACTGGCGAAATATCCGGATGCGGATATTACACAGATCTCGGATATTATTAAAAAAACTTCGTATAAAATTACGCGCGTGGGCCAGCTGGTCGGGGTCACTGCCTCAGAGCGGCTTGGCGTGCCGTTTGGAATTGTGGATTTGTCCCTTGCACCTACGCCGGCAGTCGGCGACAGCGTTGCGTATATCTTAGAGGAAATTGGCTTGGAGAAATGCGGTACGCACGGCACAACAGCCGCGTTGGCATTGCTGAACGATGCTGTGAAGAAGGGCGGCGTAATGGCTTGCTCGCGGATTGGCGGGCTTTCTGGCGCGTTTATTCCCGTATCAGAGGACGCAGGCATGATTGCTGCGGCAAAGGCTGGTGCGATTTCGATTGAAAAGCTGGAGGCGATGACGGCGGTTTGCTCAGTGGGACTCGACATGATTGTCGTACCGGGCGATACCGAACCGGACACGATTGCCGCCATTATTGCAGACGAAGCCGCCATCGGTATGGTGAATTCCAAAACCACGGCGGTGCGGATTATCCCCGCCATTGGTAAAGACGTGGGTGACGAACTGGATTGGGGCGGCTTGTTTGGCTGCGGTCCGGTAATGCCTTTAAACCGGAATTCATCCGCAAAATTTGTGAACCGCGGCGGGCAGATTCCGGCGCCTTTGCAATCGTTGAAAAACTGACGGAGGAATCAGCTTGAAGAAGTTTGTCCGAAAAGCGGCGAAGACGGGATTTTATCTGTATCAGAGCGTGAGATTCGGCATCATGAAAATGCTGTTTCGACCGGATCGGAACCTGGTGGTGTTCGAGTCCTATCAGGGCAGGAGCTGTGCGTGCAGTCCCAAAGCGCTGTACACCCATCTGCTTGGCAGTCCGACGTATGCTGAAATGCGCTTTATTTGGGTGCTGCGCAATCCGGAAGACCCGCAGTACACATTTTTAAAAAACAAGCGTACCCGGCTGGTGCAGTTTGATTCGTTTGCGGCGTTGAAAGCATACGCACGGGCAGGCTGGTGGGTGACAAATTCCCGCCTGCGGGAGTACCTAACCCCCGGAACACGCCGGGTTTACCTGCAATGCTGGCACGGTGTGCCATTTAAAAAAATCGGCTGCGATATTACGGTTGGCGGCAACGCGATTTCCACGGTGAAAAAAATTCACAAGGAATACCGGCAGGAGGGCAAACGCTTTAGGTGGCTGGTGTCGCCGTCGGCTTTTTGTTCGGAAATTTTCACTTCCGCTTTTGCGCTGAATCAAAGAAAAGGACACAGCCGTCTGCTGGAGTTGGGCTACCCGCGGAATGATGACTTGTTCTTTTTTCAGGGGAATCGCGGCGGACAAAACCGTGTTTGCAGTGCGTGGATTCGGCGTGTACGAGAAGATTTAGGGATTCCGGAGCAAAAGCGCGTGATTTTGTATGCCCCGACATTCCGGGATAATCAGTTCCAGACTGGAAAGGGATATACATTTACACCGGCGTTGGATTTTGCTGCGCTGCAAAAAGTCCTTCCGGAGGACTGCGTGGTGCTGTTTCGGGCGCATTATTTGGTTGCGCAGGCAATGGAGCTTGCCCAGTATGTCGGCTTTGTGTACAATGTTTCCGACTATGGGGATATTAATGATTTATATTTAATCAGCGATGTGCTGGTAACGGATTATTCCAGTGTTTTTTTTGATTATGCAATTTTAAATCGTCCGATGCTTTTTTATCTCTATGATTACGCAGAGTACCGCGACAAAATGCGGGATTTTTATTTTGGAACGGATGTACTACCCGGACGGATTGTATCTACGCAGCCGGAGTTGGCAGGTGCGTTGTGTAATATTCTAGACGGTGCGGATGATTTTCGCGCCAAACGTGCGGAATTCAATCGGATTCACAATAGCTTAAATGGCGGATGTGCTGCGCAAAAGGTTGCCGAGGCGGTGTTTGGCAAGTCATCGGAAAAATAGAAAGGATTATGCGGCTGTGAAAAAAGTCATACGCTTGCTGGGACGCGTTCTACGCGACACGGTGTATCAATATGCCTGTCAGAAGCTGCGTACGGAGTCGCGGACGGTTCTTTTTTATACGAATCAAACGCAGATTTCGCCGGAGATGGCGGAATTTTTATGCGGGGTGAAAAAGGGAATACTTTGCGCGCCCGATAAGAAGCACACAGAGCTTCCGGAGAATATCAGGCAAATTGCCCCCGGCGGGATTGCTTGCCGGAAAGCACTGGCACAAGCAGGCGTGATTGCTGCGGATACGCCTTTGCCCAAGTATTTTATCAAACAGCGCGGACAGGTTTTGATTGCGATTCGCAGTACTGCGCCGGAAGAACCGACAGGCAGGCAGGATTTCACACACGCCTATGCGATGGGGTATCCGCAGAAAAATTTGCTGGGTGCGGATTTGCTGATTTTTCCGTCGGAAGACGTGCGGATGCGGTATTTTACAGCATATCATTTGGACGGACTGTATCGGGGCAGGGTGGCGATTTCCACAGCGCCCGAGCAGGTGCTGGAACATCTGCGTACCGGCGGGTTGGAATCGGTCGGTACGGAATACGCCGGCAACGGCAAAGAGAATGTGCTGATTTATGCCGGTTCGCTTGCCAAAAATGGCATGACATCCGCGCTGCTGGCGTTGCTTGCCAAGCTGGATTTGAAACAACGCAATTACTATCTTTCTTTTAAAGAAAATGCTTTAGCGGCGGAACCAAAACGACTTTTGGGGATTCCCGCGCAGGTGGGGTTTGTACCGGTGTTTGACGAGGTTCGTTATACGTTCAAAGAATTGTTTTTTTATGTGAGGTACTTTCGGTTTCATGCAGCGGGAAAGTCCACACGGCGCGTTGTAAACGGCTTGTACCGGCGGGAATTTGCGCGTTTTTACGGTGACTTACCGATTGACAAGGCGATTCAGTTCACGGGATATGATGCCAGCGCCATCAAGTGGTTCGAGTTTTTCCCCGATGCGGTGCTGTTTATCCACAATGATATGGTGCGGGAAATCCAGAGCAAGCGCGAGCTTTGTATAGATGTGTACCGGCAGGCGTACAAGCGCTATCACCAGTTGGCAGCGGTTTCAGAGGATGTTGTGATTCCTGCGCGGAAACTGGGCGCACAAAAGGATAAACTTACGGTTGTGCCAAATTTAGTTCCGCGGGAGGAAATTTTACGGAAAGCGGAACTGCCGATTGCATTTGATCCGGATACGTTTTGCACGATATCGCAGAAGGAACTGGAAACTTTGCTTGCAAGCAAAACGAAGGTCATCGTCACGATGGGGCGGTTTTCTCTGGAAAAAGGGCATATCCGCCTAATGGAGGCGTTTGAGCAATTCGCCAAAACAGGTGATTTTACGCTGCTGATCATCGGCGGTTACGGGGATTTTTTTGCGCAAACGCTTGCCCGAGCGCAGCAAAGCCCGCAAAAATCAAGAATTGTGATTCTGCGTTCGATTCAAAACCCCATGCCGATTCTTAAACGCTGTGATGTGTTTGTTCTGCCATCGTTATATGAGGCGCTGGGGCTGGTTTTGTTGGAAGCGGATATTCTAGGACTACCGGTGTTTGCAACGAATGTCCGTGGGCCGCGTTTGTTTTTGCAGCAGCACGGCGGACGTTTGGTGGAGGACAGCACGCAGGGGATTCTATCCGGTCTGGAGCTGTTTGCGGCCGGGGGGATTCCCAAACTGCGGGTGGATTATGAGGAAGAAAACAAACAGGCGCTCGCTGCTTTTGAGCGGCTATTGCAAGAGAACGATCGGTAAAAAATCTCCTTTGGCGGATGTGCCAAAGGAGATTTTGTT
>DBRO01000021.1:16386-22169 GCA_002306005.1 Ruminococcus sp. UBA1366
CCGTAGTGCTTTAAGAAATTCCGCGGGCCGTTGACATCGGTGGAGAAAACAGGTACGTTCAAAGAATCCGCCTCCAGCATGACCAGCCCCAATCCCTCATAGATGGAGGAGAGAATGAAAAGGTCGCATTGTTTTAAAATCGGCATGGGATTTTGCATAGAGCGAATCAGCACAATATTTTCCCAGCAGCTGGTCTGCCGGACCTTTTTCACGGTGTTCGCATAGAGCTTTCCTAAACCGCCTATAATAATCAAACTGCTGTCTGAATGCGTTTTGTGGAATTCCTCAAAGGCATCAATCAGGCGGAAATGTCCTTTTTCCGGTGAAAAGCGTCCGATGGTGATAAACTTGTAACCGTCTTGTTTTAAAATATGGTTTACACCATCCGGATGCGGACAATAAATCTCCGTGTTAACTTGAAATTCCATTGTCATCTGAGATTTCTCTACTACAAGCTTATGATTGTGAAAATTGCTGATTACGCGGATATTATCTCGTTTGCCGCTGATTTGGGCAGTAGGCTCAACGATATCGTCTGAAACCGCAATGACATTATCATATTCATTGTATGCCCAATGCAAAAAATGACGGTTTTGGTTGTGTTTCATTTTAATTTCCTGCACCATATCGTTGTGCACATAGATGGTTTTTCGCGCGTCAAACATCATCAGCAATCCAATGATGAAGTTTTCATAGCCGTTATAATGAATCACATGGTCAAATTTTATTCCGTGGAAATGCCGACGGATCTCGCGGCGGTATGCCTCTTTGAGCACGGAAAGCGGTTTTTCTCCGCCATTTTTAGTAAATTCGTTGAACGCGCGGGCGGATTGAAAATCATAAAACATATCCGCACTGATGGGAATGACACTAACTTCGGCGGGCAGTACGCAAGTACGCAGCGGATCTGTACGTAAATTGCGCTCCCGGAAGGAAATATAGTAGTTGTAACGGGTTAAGTCAATGTTATCCAACACGGAAAGCAACGCAGTGGTAATGCCGTTTTTGTTTAAATCTCCGGCATAAATCAACACGTTTTTCTTGCCGTTCGGTGTTAATTTTTCTTCTTTTGTCACGGGTTTGTTTAAAAACACACGCGCACAGATTTTTTCTGCGGCATCAGGGCTTTCGTGCGTGCAGTACAGTTTCCGGAATTCCGTATCGTCGTAATTTTTGGGCAGATTGATTTCCCGAACCAATCCATCCGTGTCTGTAACCTGCGGAAAGGGAAAGGTATCCAGCGAAACATACACGCCACGCTTTTCAAAATACGCTTCCTTATCATAAACATATAGAATAATCTTTCTGCCGGAGGTTGCAAAATCATAAAACACGCTGGAATAATCCGTAATCAACACATCTGCGGTGTTTAGCACATCATAGTATTCGTAACCATTGGGGAATGCCTTGATATGCCGGTACGTACTGTCTGAAAAGGTCAGCTTCATCAGCGGATGGTATTTCACAAACAGAACCTGATGATCGGCAAGCTTACCGTCCATGTCTTCCAGAAAAGCTGCGGTTTCGCGCGTGACGGCTTCCGTATCGTACTTATTGACACGTCCGCGCCAGGTTGGCATATAGACCAGTACCTGCTTGCCGTCCAGTGCCAGCTCGCGGCGAAGTTCCTCGCGGCGGGCAGTGTTGAAAAACACAGAGTTGCGCGGATAGCCTTCGTTCAGAATGGTCGCGTGGCTGAGGTTTTCCAGCATATACGCACGGATCATCTTTTCTTTCATGTAATCGTTCGGATATACCAGATAATCACTGAAAATCAAGTTGCGCTGGACGTTGCCCATGTTGTAGACTTCGTTTTCCACATCGCGCCCCATGTTTTTTAAAGGAGTACCATGCCATGTGTTTAAAATAATTTGTCCGTCCTTTTTAATAAAACGCCGTGGAAAGGACGTGTCATTCATTAAATATTTTGCACGGGAAAGATACTTGTAATAGTGCAGGGATTCCGAGCGCAGTAATTTTTCATATCGGATGCCGTATTTTTTAAGAATTGCCTTAACTTGTTCCGCGCAATGCGGCTTGGAGGCAATATATAATTTTAGGTGCGCGTATGCCGGATTTTGAGATAATTCCTTTGCGAGATAGAGCATATTACCCGCCATGTCAGTGCCATTGCGGGATTCTAAAAAGACCATGTTGTCTTTCAGCTTTTTTTTGAGATAATTTCCATAATAAATGCTAAACCACGCTCTTGTTGCAAGTTTGTTGCGAAGCTTTTTTATGGATTTGTTGTTCGCCATCGAACAAATCCTCCTATTTTAAATCATTCTTAATCTGGGTTGTGGAAATTTCAGGCGTGCGGGACAAATACACCACATCGCAGTATTCTTTTAAAAAGTCAAATTTTCCTGTCCAGTCATCGCCCATCACAAAGGTGTCCACTTTAAATTCTTTCACATCGGAAATTTTCTGCTCCCATCCGTTTTCGGGAATAACCAAATCAACATAACGAACGGCTTCGAGCAGACGTTTACGCTGTTCATAAGTGAAATAACATTTTTTACGTTTTTCATTCCAGTTAAATTCGTCTGTCGAAAGTGCAACGATTAAGTAGTCCCCAAGCGCTTTGGCTCGTTGAAGCAGATTGATATGTCCGTAATGCAGTAAATCATAGGTGCCATAAGTGATTACTTTTTTCATGATGTAAGGTCCTTTCCGTACGGAAGGTGCAAGAACCATCCGTATTAGCGTGAGAAAAATAAGGCTGAATATGCAGGTGTTCGCAAAAATCAACTGGCTTAGTGAAGGTCTGACAAAATGATACGAAATTTTACGAAAACCACACACTGATAAATTCAATTATAGTCCCGGGGTGCTGATTTGTCAAGTACTTTTTCCGGAAGTATGCCGGAAACATTTTCGGCTCTTATGGAGTATCATAGCATCCATATTTGGCTTCCTATGCGGAAATTGTGCTTTTATCAACATATCCGTTGACATTTTTTCGTGTATCAGTTATAATATCAAATAGTATGTGGATTCCAGTATCCATGTTGCAGTTCAACGCGGAAAATGAGGGTTTGCGGTGTTTGGATATGTAAGACCGTACAAGCCGCAGATGAAAATCTGTGAGTTTGAAGTATATAAAGCCGTTTACTGCGGGCTTTGCAAGGAGCTGGGGCGCAGTTTTGGACAAACCGCACGATTTACGCTTAGCTATGATTTTGCATTTTTAGCGTTGATGCGGCTTGCTGTAAACACCGGTCAAATTACCATTCATCGTGAACGCTGTATTGCGCATCCGTTGAAAAAAGGGGTGTGCGCCGGTTGTAAAAGTGCGAATGGCGAATTCCGGTACGCTGCGTATGCTGCTATGATTCTGGTGTACCATAAACTACGCGATGACACCGCTGACCGCGGTTTGAAAAAGCGGTTGGCGGCGCGGATTTTACTGTTGAAATTAAAAAAAGCGTATCAAAAAGCGGCGGCGGCGTATCCGGCGCTGGCACGGTGCGTGGAGGAACAAATGCAGGCGCAGTCTGTGCTGGAACGTGAACTTTGTGAAAGTCCCGATGCCGCCTGCGAACCAACCGCGCGCATGATGGCGGCTATCGCAGCGGGCATGGCGGAGGACGAAAAAACCGCACGGGTGCTGGAACAGTTTGGATATCATTTGGGACGGTATGTGTATCTTTGCGATGCGTTTGACGACTTGGCGCAGGATTATGCCGAGGGCGGTTATAATCCTCTGTTGGTGAAATTTGCAGGCGGTATTGCAAAGCATGGCAAAAAGGCGGCCTTCCCGCCGGAAATCCGGCAACAGGCGGCGGAATACACCGAGCGAGGGATTCATCTTTCTTTAGCAGAACTGGCAAACGCCTATGTGCTGGCGGATTTCAAGGGCTATTGCGGCATTACGGATAACATTGTGTATTTGGGCTTGCACAACACATGGCGGCTGGTGAAAGCCGGACAATTTTCTGCCCGCAGTAAAAAAGAATTCAAGGCTATCACAGAATGAACAAAAAATTATGCAATAATATAGCGGGAAGCGGTATGAATCGGTTTCCATGCGTCCAGAATGAAAATAGGGCGCGGATTTTGAAAGGAGCTTGCGCGGATGAATGATCCATATAAAGTGCTGGGGGTTTCACCCACGGACAGTGACGAGAAAATAAAAACAGCATACCGGAAATTGGTGAAAAAATACCATCCGGATAATTACGGAAAAAGTCCCTTGAGCGACTTGGCGGATGAAAAAATGGCGGAAATCAACAGCGCTTATGATGAGATTATGAATCAGCGCCGCGGCGGGGGGACTTCTTATGGATATAACAACGGTTATTCCGGAAACAGCAGTGGGTATTCTCAAAATGCTGGTTATTCAGGAAGCTATAGCGGCAATGCAGATTATAATGAAGTCCGCAGGTTGATAAATGCGCGCGATGTTGCCCGTGCGGACGACATTCTCAACAGTGTGGATCCTTCGCAGCGCAACGCGGAATGGTATTACCTTAAGGGCAGTGTTTGCTACACGAAGGGTTGGATGAACGAGGCCTATGATTACTTCACCACAGCCTCCAACATGGAACCCAATAATACCGAATATGCGGCGGCAAAAAGCCGGATGTCCCGCAATGCACGCGGTTATATGAACGGCAATCCTAACGGGCAGTACAACACCAACCCCAATGCAACGGGCTGTTCCGGATGCGATATGTGTATGGGCTTGCTCTGTGCCGATTCCTGCTGCGACTGCATGGGCGGCGATTTGATTTCCTGCTGTTAGGTTGATGACGGAATGAATAAAAACAGATTAAGCTTTAAAATTGCACTTAGCGGCGTGACATCCTCAGTTTGTCTGTTTTTGCTGCTGATATCCGGTCTGCTGCCGATGATGGAATATTCCGTTCCGGCACTTGCGGGAATTTTACTGATTGTGCTTGTAGTGGAATTGAACCGGAAGTGGGCGCTGCTTGCCTATGTGGCAGTGTCATTTCTAGGCTTTTTCATTGCTACGCAAAAGCAGTCCGCACTGCTGTTTGTACTGTTTGTGGGCTATTATCCTATCTTAAAATCCGTACTGGAACAGATTCCGGCGAAAGTATTGCAATGGGCAGCAAAGCTGGCAGTGTTCAATGCAGCGGCAATTGCGTTCTATAAAATTGCATCCTATGTTTTGGCGGGACAGGATTTGCTGGAAGGCTTGGAGCGCTTCGGTGATTATGCGGAGATGGTTTTGCTTGGCATGGCGAACGTGGTGTTTGTGATTTATGATATTGCATTAACGCAGCTGATTAGCTATTATGTGCATCATTTAAGAAAGAGATTTTTTCGGCACTGAAAACAAAAGAAAAACGGAACAAGGGCAAAGAAAAGGAATTACCATGGACAACAATGTAGAGAATAACAGAAAAAAGATAATCATTCGTGCGGTTATTGCCGTAGTATATTTGGTGCTTACGGTGGCAATTTCTGTGCTGGTATACCCATATGTGAATGATATGACCACACACGAGGGCAGAATGCACCTAAAGGAACTGATGGAGTCCTACAAATGGCTGGGGATTCTGCTGTTTGTGGTTGTGCAGGCGCTGCAAGTGATTATTGTTATCATTCCGCCTGTGCAGATTATCGGCGGAATGTTGTACGGCTGGTTTTTCGGCGCGGTGCTGAGCTATGCCGGTCTGTTTCTCGGTTCGGTGGCGGTTTTCTGGCTGGTGAAACTCATCGGTTATCCTTTGGTGGAAACCTTTATCGCAAAAAAGCATATCAAGAAATTTAAGTTTCTGGAAGACGAAAAACGGCTGGAATTCATTCTGTTT
>DBRO01000063.1:0-3938 GCA_002306005.1 Ruminococcus sp. UBA1366
TCACGGGCAAGCCCCAGCACGGACAGGCAATCCGGACGGTTGGAGGTAATTTCAAACTCCACACTGGTGTCGTTTAAGCCGATTGCCGTGCGAATATCCGCACCGGGCGTGCGGTCGCAGTCCTCGCCCAGAATAAAAATGCCGTCCTCAATCGCATACGGAAAATCATGCTTTGTGAGTTTTAATTCGCCCAGCGAGCAGAGCATTCCGTTGGATTCCACACCACGCAGCTTGCCTTTTTTAATTTTTACACCGCCGGGCAGGGTGGAGCCGTCCAATGCTGCGGGAACAAAATCCCCCGCGTTCACGTTCGGCGCGCCCGTGACAATCTGAATCGGCGCGTCCTTGCCGACTTCCACCTGACACACCACCAGATGGTCGGAATTTTCGTGCGGGACAACGCTCAGGACTTTTCCCACCACCACATTGGAAATCTCCGCACCCTCGGTTTCGTAAGCCTCCACCTTCGAGCCGGACATCGTCATATCATAACAGAATTGCTTGACGGGCAGGTTGCAGTCCACAAAGTCCGCCAGCCATTTCATGGAAAGATTCATGCTGTTTGTTCCTCCTCAAATTAAAACTGTTCCAGAAAGCGCAGGTCGTTTTCGTACAGCAAGCGCATATCGTGAATATCAAATCTTCTCATGGCAATGCGCTCCAGTCCTAAGCCAAACGCGAATCCGCTGTACACTTCGGGGTCGATACCACAGCCGGCAAGCACTTTGGGATGCACCATGCCCGCGCCGAGCAGTTCAATATAGCCCTCGCCCTTGCACATCCGGCAGCCCGCACCGCCGCAGTTAAAGCACATGACGTCCACCTCTGCGGATGGCTCTGTAAAGGGGAAGTGATGGGGGCGCAAGCGAATTTTGCAATCGTCGCCGTACAGGCGTTTCATCAGCAAATCCAGCGTGCCAACCAAATCGGACATCGTAATGCCCTTGTCCACAACCAGTCCCTCAATCTGATGGAACAGCGGGGAGTGGGTAGCATCCACAGCGTCGGAACGATACACCCGTCCGGGGCTGATAATGCGAATCGGCGGCTTTTGGTTTTCCATAACATGAACCTGCACCGAGGAGGTTTGCGTGCGGAGCAGAATATTTTCCGTAATATAGAAGGTATCCTGCGTGTCACGGGCAGGGTGGTTTTTCGGCAGATTCAGCGCCTCAAAATTGTAGTAGTCGTATTCCACCTCCGGACCGGACGCAATATCAAAGCCCATACCGAGGAAGATTTCCTCCACCTCGCGCATGACAATGCTCAGCGGGTGGGCGTGCCCGAGCTTTTTGTGTGTGCCGGGCAGAGTAACGTCCAGCTTTTCCTCCGCCAGCCGTTTTTGCGCCAGTTCTGTTTTTAAATTCTGGGCGCGGCTTGCAATCGCCTCCTCAATATCCGCACGGACTTTGTTTGCCAGCTGTCCGATTACCGGGCGTTCCTCCGCAGAGAGCTTGCCCATTTGCTTTAAAATAGCGGTCAACTCACCTTTTTTGCCGAGAAACCGCAGCCGCAGTTCCTCCAGCGCCTTGGTATCCTGCGCTTGTTCCAAAAGCGTTTTTGCCTGCGCCTCAATGCGTTCCAATGCTTCCTTCATATTGGTTTTCCTTTCTGATGAGAAATAAAAAATGCTCCGTCCCGAAAAGGACAGAACATCAGTCTGCATACCACCGATTCGAAAAGAGCCAACACTCTTTCCCGCCATAACGCGGCGGAACCGTTTTTGCTTACAAAAGACCGGTACAGGGAAGTTTTGTGAACAGTCTAACGCTTTGCAGTTCTTTCAAAACCGCACCCAAAGCAATTGCAAAACCGCACCCAAAAATCCACGCCGCTTCTTCGGCAAAACCGCTCGTGAGTGAACTTCAGCCGTAGAATCCTTTGCGCCGCTTCCAGCCAGTCTTACGACTGCGGCACTCTCTGAAAAAAGGACGTTTGCTACGCTTACTCTCTCAGTCAACACGTTTCTTATATAAAATAGTACAAAGTTATGGTAGCACAGTTTTTTGCAAAAAGCAACCAGCGCGAAGAATATTCAGAAATACGACGATATATATTCATAAATATTCAGAAAGCTGCGGTCAAATTTGCAAAAAAACCCGCGTACAAAATTGGCATACGTTCGAAAACCACAACATATAAATGTCATATCAGGGATTGGCGATGGGAGAGATCCCATGACGGGAAGCATTCCCATATAGGAAGAAAACCGGACAGAATTTTTTTGCAGCGCCAAAATACAGTTGTTTAGGAGGAAGCTATGGACTTCAAAGTAAATCGTGAAACGTTCACGACCAGCGAGGCTGTGCTGGACAACAGCTTCGAGCAGGCAGTGGAACTTGATTACATTCTGCCTGATTATTATCCGGATATTTTTCGGGTACTCAAATGCCGTCTGTTGCCGCGGGTGGTTTCCCACAGCATCAACGGCGAAAAACTCACCTTTGATCTTGTCGTGGTGATCAAGGTGCTTTACATCAGCGAAGGCTCCAATGCGGTAAACAGTTTGGAGCAGAAGATGAATTTCACCAAATCCGTGGACATGACCGCACCGGCGGTGAACCCCACCGTACAGGTGATCCCGCGCACGGATTATGTGAACTGCCGTGTGGTAAACCAGCGCCGGCTGGATGTGCGGGGGGCTGTCAGCACCAAAGTAAAAATCACCGGTGAAAAACGCCAGAGCGTGGTTGCCGATGCGTTCGGCGCGAATATCCAGCTGAAAAAAACCTCGGTAACGTTCCCGACCAAGCGCCTGACCGCCGCTAAGCGCGTGACGGTGATTGAAGAACTGGAGTTGGGGGCTTCCAAGCCGCCGGTAAAAAACGTGCTTCGCAGTGACTGCACGGTTTTGCCGGACGAACAGCGCGTGATTGCGAACAAGCTTGTTACCAAAGGGGAAGCTGTGGTTTCGTTCCTGTATGCCAGCATCAGCGAGGACGGGACAGAAGGCGTTGAGGCGATGAAATTCACCATTCCGTTCAGCCAGATTATTGATATTGAAGGGATTGACGAAAGCTACGAAACCGTGGTGGACATCACCCCGACCAGCTGTGATATTATCACCAAGGGCGAGGGCGTTTCTACCGAGATGGAGTGCGAACTGGTGTTGTTTGTCAACTGCACGGCGGTGAAATTTGAGCGTGCTGACATTGTAACGGATTCGTATTCTACTTCTAATGAAGTCGAAAATGAAATCAGCGATTCGCGGCTGGACAAAATGCCGATACCAATCAACGAGAGCCATACCTCCAAAATGACACTCACCTATCAAGAGGGCGATATTAGCTGCGTGTGTGATGCGTGGAGTGATGTTTCCAACGTTAGTGGGCGATATTCGTTTGATACGGGAGAATTTATCATCAGCGGAAATGTGAATTTCTGTGTGCTGGCAAAGAACGCAAGCGGCTGTCCGGTTTATCTGGAGGGCGACACGGCGTTCGAGCATAAAATCAAGGCAGAAGGCTCCGGAGAGGGCAGCCGGATTGAACCAACTGTTTGTGTGGTTTCCTGCACGTATAATCTGGTGGGTGCGAATGCGGTGGACGTAAAAGCAGAGCTGAAAATCGGCGGGTATCTCTATGAGGCGGCGCAGTCCAAACTGATTTCCGATATCAGCGTGGATGAAAACAGCCAGAAGGAGAACGATTCCGATTACGCATTGAAATTATATTTTGCCGACAAGAATGAGGAAATCTGGGATATTGCCAAGCGCTATTCCACCTCAGTTGCGGCAATTCTGGAAGAGAACGACCTGACTGCCGGAAAGCTTCCGGAAAAGGGTATGCTTCTGATTCCCATGATACATTAGGAGGTTTCGATATGGCGAACGGAACAACAGGAATGGCGGCAAAACCCACCATGGCGGCGGAAGGCGCGGCGAAAACAACAGCAAACAGAACGCGCAGCACCACCGCAAGAACGCGGACGGCTTCTGC
>DBRO01000063.1:4075-10697 GCA_002306005.1 Ruminococcus sp. UBA1366
GAAACCACAACACTGCCGTCTGAAACAACCAACAACGATATTTATGCGGACATTGCCAAGCGTACGCAAGGGGATATCTACATCGGCGTAGTGGGACCAGTCCGCACGGGAAAATCCACGTTTATCAAGCGCTTTATGGAGGCACTTGTCATTCCGAATATCTCCAGCGACTACCGGCGGGAGCGCGCAGTAGATGAATTGCCCCAGTCTGCGGCGGGCAAGACCATAATGACAACCGAACCGAAGTTCATCCCCGAAGAAGCGGTGGAAATTGCCATCGAGGACGCGGCAAAATTCCGTGTACGGATGATTGACTGCGTGGGGTATATTATTCCCAGTGCGATTGGATATTTTGAAAACCAAGCGCCGCGTATGGTGATGACTCCGTGGTTTGACAGCGAAATCCCATTTAATATGGCGGCGGAAGTCGGTACGCAAAAGGTGATTTCAGAGCATTCCACCATTGGGCTGGTAATTACCACGGACGGCACAATTACGGATTTACCGCGCGCGGAATATCAGGAGGCGGAGGAGCGCGTCATCAACGAATTAAAACAGCTGAACAAGCCGTTTGTAGTACTGCTTAACAGCGTGCGTCCGCGTTCTCCTTCCGTGCGGGAAATGGCATCGGCACTCAGCGACCGTTACGGCGCAACCGTCATTCCGGTAAATTGCCTTGACTTGGACGAATCAGATATTCAATTTATCATGACGCAGGTGCTGTATGCGTTCCCGGTGAAGGAAATCAACATTGAAATGCCTACATGGATTAATTCGCTGGATAAAGGACACTGGCTCAAAGAGGATATTTTCTCGTATGTGAAAAGCTCTGCGGACGGCGTGAGCAACTTGCGCGATGTGAAGCAATTCTGCGCAAATATCCAAGACAGCGCCAATGTAACGGACAGCAATGTGCAGACCATTGACCTCGGCACGGGCAGTGCGGTGGTGCGCGTCACGCTGAAAACCGATTTGTTCTTTAAAATTGTGGGCGAGGCAACGGGACTGGATATTCGCGATGAAAGCGATTTGATGCCGCAGATTCTTTCGCTGGTGAAGGTGAACAGCCGGTACAGTAAAATTGCCGATGCCTTGCGAGAGGTGGAGGAAACCGGCTACGGCATTGTAATGCCCAGCATGGACGAACTGGAACTGGACGAACCGGAAATCATCAAGCAGGGCGGAAAATACGGGATCAAGCTCCGCGCAACGGCACCGTCCATTCATATGCTCCGCGCCAATATTACCACGGAAGTCAGCCCGATTGTCGGCTCGGAAAAACAGTCCGAAGAACTGGTTCTGTATATGCTCAACGATTTTGAGGAAAGTCCTCAAAAAATCTGGGAATCCAATATTTTTGGAAAATCCCTGCATGAGCTGGTCAATGAGGGCTTGCAGGCAAAGCTGATGAAAATGCCCGCCGATGCCCGCATGAAATTACAGGAGGCCATCGAGCGCATTATCAATGAAGGCTGTGCCGGACTAATTTGCTTTATTTTGTAAGAATACATCAACAAAACCGCCTTGCTGGAGCAATCCAGTTCGGCGGTTTTTTTATAGAAACGCTTATCATCAAGCGGTTGTTTTGTAGGAGAACGCCCCCTTACAGGGCGTTCTCGGATTATTTAATTTCCAGACGTTTCACGGCGGGTTCTTCCTTTGCCTTTTTGGGGAGGGCAACGGTGAGGACGCCGTTTTTGTATTCTGCTTCAATGCCATCAGCGTTTACACCGGTGATATCAAAGCTTCTGGAATATGTGCCGTATGAACGTTCACGGCGCAAATATTTGCCGTGTTTATCCTTTTCTTCTTTCTCCTCCTTGTGTTCGGCGGAGAGCGTTAAGAATTTGCCGTCCACGTCCAGTTTGATTTCTTCCTTCTCAAAGCCGGGCATTTCTGCCTCGAGAACGAACTTGTCGCCCTCTTCTTTGATATCGGTCTTAATCGCGCACAGCGGGGTTTCAAATTTCTCGAACGGGAAGAACGAGTTCTCAAAATCGCGGAACGCATCCCAAACGTCCATTCTTTTTCTTTCATAAGGTGTAAGTCCAAACATAGTAATTCCTCCTTTGGGTTATCATATTAACAGTGTTTCCGGTTTGAATTTTTATCATTATAAAATAGTACCCTGCCTCATGGGAACCAGCTCCTTTCCTTTTTTGATCTTGGCTTTATGATACCGCCCGTTTGTGTTTGATTTGTGATAGATTCGTGTTAAAACGATAAAACTTAGCAGTCTAACTTAATGAGTGCCAAAATGGTTGAACACAACTAATGTGAATTTTTATAAATCGGTTGACTTCTGCGGAAAAGATGATATAATAAACGTATGAACAGATATTCATATGTAAGTTTAATGAACGGAGGGATTGACATGGCGGAGGAAAAACAGGACAAAAGCGAGCAGTTTGTCTGTTCGGCTTGCGGGGATAAGCACCCGCAGGAGCGCGAAACCGGCTGTATCTGCCGGTGCCCGGAAATTATTGCGGAGCTGGAGCAGTGTATGCCTTGTGAGGAGGAAATCTACGATGTGTCGGAACTGTTCCGCGTGTTGGGAGATTTAACCCGTGCAAAGATTCTGTTTGCGCTCAGCCAACGAGAAATGTGCGTGTGCGATATTGCTGAGGTGCTGGGCATGACGCAGTCGGCGATTTCGCACCAACTGCGGGTGTTAAAGCAGGCACGGCTGGTGCGATACCGGCGCGAGGGCAAAGCGGTTTCGTATTCGATCGCAGACCATCATGTCAAGACGATTTTAAGCATGGGAATTGAACACGTGGCGGAATAGATTGGACAAACACAACAAGAAATTCGGCAAGGAGTGGTTGTATGGAACAGATTGAATTAAAAGTATGCGGGCTGGATTGTCCCCACTGCGCACAAAAAATTTCGGATAAGGTCAATGCTATGCCGGAGGTAAAAAACGCAGAGCTGGATTTTATGAAGAATAAGTTCACGGTAGAACCTGCATCGGGTGCGGATATGGAAACGGTAAAGGATTTGGTGAAAACCGTCATCCACGAGGTGGAGCCGGAGGTGCGCATCAGTGATTTTCATAAAGCCGGACATAGCCATGGAGATGAGGAAGAAGACGAAGAACTGCACAAATCCGATGTGATTGCCGTCCTTGCGGCACTGGTGCTGTTTATTGCGTCCATTTTTGTGCCGGTGGAGCTGGTTTCGGATATTCTGGCGATTACCGCGTATGTGCTGGCAGGTTGGGAAGTCGTTTTTTCGGCAATCCGCAACATTTTAAAAGGNNGATGACGGTTGCGACCATCGGCGCATTTGCGCTGGGGGATTTCCGCGAGGGTGCCGCCGTGATGATTTTTTATCAGGTTGGCGAAATTTTTCAGATTCTTGCAGTACAAAAATCAAAAAAATCCATTACAAAGCTGATGGAGTTAAAACCGGAATTCGCCATGCTGAAAACGGCGGGCGGCTTTGAAAAGAAAGCGCCGGAGGAAATCCAAACCGGCGATGTGATTTTAGTCCGTGCGGGGGAGAAAATTCCGCTGGACGGTGTGATTGCAACGGGAACTTCCACGCTGGATACTTCCGTGTTGACGGGCGAATCCCTGCCGGTGGAGGTTGCCGAGGGCGCAGAGGTGATGAGCGGCAGTGTGAACTTAAACGGTTCACTGGAAATTCGCGTGACCAGCTCTTATACCGAATCCGCCGTGGCAAAAATCCTTGATATGGTGCAAAATTCCGCAACAAAGAAAGCCAAAACAGAAAAATTCATCACGCGGTTTGCACGGGTTTATACACCGATTGTGGTGGGAGCGGCAGTCTTGCTTGCACTGGTTCCGCCGTTCTTATTGGGGCTGGGCAGTTTTTCGCAGTGGCTGTACCGCGGATTGGTGTTCCTTGTGGTCTCCTGTCCGTGTGCGCTGGTGATTTCTGTTCCGTTGGGATTTTTTGCAGGCATCGGCGGTGCATCGCATCGGGGCATTTTAATTAAGGGCGCAAAGAACATTGAGTCGCTTGCTGCGTGCAAGACGGTGGCGTTTGATAAAACCGGTACGCTCACGTACGGACGGTTTGAAGTCACGGAAGTCGAACCTGCGGCAGGGGCTTCCGAAGAAGATTTACTGCAAGCTGCGGCGGTTGCGGAGAGTGCCTCCAATCACCCGATTGCACGGTCGATTGTGAAGCGTTATGGTAGGGAAATCCCTGCGCCGGAGCGTGCGGACGAAAAAGCGGGCAACGGCATTCTGGCGGTGTTGGGCGGGGAAACCATTCTCTGCGGCAAACGGGAATTTCTTGTTACAAGCGGCGTTTCTGTACCGGAAGAAAGGGAACCGGTCACGAAAACTGCCGTGTATACAGCAAAATCCGGCAAATATCTGGGCAGGATTTTGCTGAGTGATGTGATGAAGAAAACGACAGCATCGGCAGTTAAGGCACTGGAGGGCATGGGCATTGGTACGGTTCTGCTGACGGGTGACAAGGAAGCGCCCGCGCGCGAAATCGCAAAACAAGCGGGCATTCGCTCGGTGTATTCCGGCTTGCTCCCCGGCGACAAGGTTGGTATAGTGGAACAGCTCCTTGCGGATGCGGGCAAACGCAATGTGATTTTCACCGGGGACGGCATTAACGATGCGCCTGTGATTGCTCGCGCCGATGTCGGCGTGGCAATGGGCGGGGCGGGTTCGGATATCGCCATTGAGGCGGCGGACGTGGTGCTGATGGAGGACGAACCCGTGCGGATTCCCGAGGCGGTAAAAATCTCCCGCCGCACGATGTCCATTGTCCGACAGAATATCATTTTTGCTATCGGCGTCAAGGTCGCCGTCATGGTGCTGAGCGCGTTTGGTCTTGCCGGAATGTGGGCGGCGGTGTTCGCGGATGTGGGCGTAACGGTGCTGGCAATTCTCAACTCCCTGCGTGCCTTGCGCGTGCCGGATTTTACAACCGTAAAGTAACGCACAGTGAAATATTTCTGCTTGCAATTATAAGTTAGAGCGTCTGCCGTGAAAGCAGGCGCTCTTTTGCAAGAAAGTTTATACTGTCAACACACCGTAAGCGGATTCAATCAGAATCAGAATACGTTCTTCCTTGCCGGTTAAAGCATTAAAATACACCAGAATATGCCGGTTGTCCTCCGCAGTGCAGGTAAACTCATAGCAGAGCAACTCATTTTGCCCGTCCGAGGGAATCATCACAAGGCGGGTGCTTTTTAAATTCANNGTGCGGTCTTTGTGATTCACCAAATAGCCCCGACAGTCAAACCCGAGGATTTCGCCGGTTTCCATAGAAACCGAAACTTTAATTAAATCCGTGTAAAGAATGACATCGTCCTGTACGGCGGCGTAGTTCACGGTGCAAACATTGTTGTAGGTTTCGTGGTAGGTGGAACTGAGATTTTCAATGCCTAGACTGGCAAGATATTCGTCCGCGTATTTTAACGCCTGATTCACGGTAATCACCGTGGAGGCGGAAGCTTTGTGCTTGATAAAATACGAGAGATACCCGCCCGGCTTGGTTACCGCGGCGTAAACTCCGTCCGCGCTGAACGTGTAGGAGGGCATTTTGCCTTCTTCTCCTGCGGCGGCGGTGAGATCCTCCGGATTGAGATTCAGCGCCTTGGCAGCAGTTGCGGCGGCGGTTTCCTGAGAAACCTCGTCCTTGCCTTTGAGCATTTCGGGGTCTTTTTCCAGAATATTATCCGAGAACGGACCATCATAAATCAGCGAAGGGTAGTCGTCAAAGCCTTCCTCAAAATCCGTAAAGCCGTCGTCCACGGTGGGAACATCCTCATCCGTGGCAGCTTCGGTGTCCGCTTGCAGGGCGGTCAAATCTATCGTGCCGCTGGAGATTTTGTTTTCCAAATCCCACATATCATCGCAAAGCTTTTCGGAAAATTCATACAGGGATTTGAGATTTTCGTATTCCTCGTCCGTCAGTTCTTCGCCGGATGCCGCCTTTTCGGAAAGCGACAGTGAGTAGTTGCCCACCTGCGAAAGGAATTTATAGGTGTTGCCCAAATTCAGCTCCGAAATGGGCAGTTGGGAGAGCGCGTTTTTTGCGTCCGCCGCATCACTGCGAAGAGTATTTGCCAGTTTTTGCTGTAATTCCGGCGTACCGCAGTACAGCTGTTTTTGCAGGGTGGTGTTAATTTTGTCCGCAGAGGAGGCAAGGTCCTCCACCGATTTCATGTAGTTTGCGGAAATGGTCTGCGTAGCCTGTCCGTGCTTTTGCATCAGCTGGTAATCGCGCACGCCCAGCACGGCGATTGCAGCTACCGAAAACGTGATAATCCTTATAAATCCGCGTTTGGATAGGTGTAGTGCCATAAGAATCCTTTCCGCCGGAACAATTTTTCCGGCTGTGAAATTTTGCAGACTAAAAACTGCCTGTGTGTAGTATTTCCTGCGCGGTTTTGTTTATCCATGAAAACAGATTTGAAATTTCCATTCATAACAAAAGCACAGGAAATTTCTATCTGTAAATATCAAGGGAGCATTTCCGCTTTGTGTCTAAATATAAAAATATCTCTTGACAAATGCAAAAATTCACTGTATAATTATAAGAAATATTAACAGGAAAGAAGTGCATTCTTTATGAACTTTAAAAAACTGACAGCAAACCTAAGCGCAGGTGTCATCATGGCAACCGC
>DBRO01000026.1:0-1779 GCA_002306005.1 Ruminococcus sp. UBA1366
ATAAGAATATGTATAGCGAATATCCTGAGATACTGGAAGTAAAGGACTTATGTGAAATTCTCGGCTATGGAAAGAAAAAGGTTTATCAGCTTATCAAGGAAGGACAACTCAAAAAAATTCCTTGTGGTAGAACAATCAAGGTCGCAAAAGTTACGGTTATAGATTTCGTTCTGCAATGCGCACAAAAATAACCGGTAGAAATGTCCCTTGTGTCAAATTTTGTAGAAGTGGTAGGAAAACGCTTGCAAATGACTTTGTTTCGCGCTACAATATAGTTATGAGGTCAATAGCGCAGACCACCGCTTTCGACATAAGGAGGATAATATAATGAAAGCAAGTCTGCCTTTTAAGTACATTATTGCCGAAAAGAAGGGCAAAAACTATGTTGTCTTTGATTTCAAGGACGATAGTGGCAAGCGTAAGAGAAAATGGGTTACAACCGATTTGCCTGTTGACTGTTCTTATAAAGCACTGACAGCAAAGGTGAACGTAATTGTAGCAAAGTTCTATGAGGAGTTTCTCACAGGCAGCTTAACAAAAGTCAAGGAAACTCCAAAGGAAAAGACAGAACTCAGCGAGGAGGTTCTCAGTGATGATGCTGTATGCAAGACAGATTTTGAGTTCACAGCATTTCTTGACTACTGGCTTGAAACGATCAGACCTACAATCGCACGAACCTCTTATGAGAGCTACAATCGCTATATCACCAGGATCAAAAACTATTTTGACGAGCGTTATCCGCATCTTCTTCTTGGCAACCTGACAGCTTTACAGCTTCAGCAGTTCTATAACGATAAGTTCAACAGCGGTCTTTCGGGCAATTCGGTAAAGCATTACCACGCAAATATCCACAAAGCACTAAAATATGCTGTAAAAATGGATATGCTCGATATAAACGTCGCAGATAAGGTTGAACTGCCGAAAATCCAGAAGTTTGAAGCCAATTTCTACAACAAGGACGAGTTGGAACAGCTCTTTGAAGTATTCAAGGGCGACAGACTTGAACTTGTGGTACATATTGCAGCCTACTACGGACTTCGCAAGAGCGAGATTATCGGTTTGAAGTGGGATTCCGTCAACTTTAAGGAAAAGAAACTCACGGTTCGCCGTAAGGTTTCCAGCACTTATGGCGGCGGCAAAGAAATGATTTTTGTCGAAAATCAGCTTAAAACTGAGTCCAGTGTAAGAACTTTTCCCTTGATTCCTCATATTGAGCAGATGCTAATAGAACGCAAAAACCTTGAAGAGTACTACTCGAAGCTCCTCGGTAAAGACTTTGACAGGGAATATGACGGCTTTGTGTGCCGTGACAACTTCGGTAAGCTGATTACGCCAAACTTTGTAACTTCTCACTTCAAGTACATCATTAAGAAAAATAAGCTCAAACACATTAGATTCCATGATCTTCGTCATTCATGTGCCAGTCTGTTGCTCGCAAACGGCGTATCCATGAAGGCGATCCAGGAGTGGCTCGGACATTCAACATTTAATGTTACAGCCAATTTTTATAGTCACCTCGACTTTCATTCCAAAGTGGAGTCTGCGGAGACTATCGCCAAAGTGCTGGGTGGAGACAGTACAGATACGGAACAGGCTATCCATGATAAAGGTTCTGAGGGCAAAAAAAGTCGCAAGTCCTCAACCTGAGAACCTGCGATAATGGTGTGCCGATGCGTCTACCTATTCTACCACGGCGGCATTATAAAAAGTAAAAAAAGTTAATCAAGTCAACTTGACACGGGGGATAAAAATCTTTTGTGGTAAGACCAAAAATGAAAA
>DBRO01000026.1:1845-6050 GCA_002306005.1 Ruminococcus sp. UBA1366
TGGTGCCGCTGACCGGACTTGAACCGGTACGGTATTGCTACCGAGGGATTTTAAGTCCCTTGTGTCTGCCGATTCCACCACAGCGGCGTGTTAGAATCCATCGGCAACGATAGCTATTATACAACAAAATGAAGCCTTTGTCAATTCTTTTTGTATAAAAAAATCTCTAATTTCCGGAAAGATACACAATCGAGCCTGCCGGCATGGTGAGCTTTCCGCCTTGAAGAACGACTTCTTCGGCGGTGCTGAGCGTGAGGTAATTGGCAATCTGCTTGTCGGAAAGTTCCAGCACTTCATCTGTGATCTCTGCGGCTTTGCCAGTCAGATTATAAACCGCCATCAGCGTTTGCCCGTTGTAATCGTAAGTCAGCGCAGCGGTTTCTGTGTTGGAAAGTGCAATTGCCGTAACCGTACCGCGTGCAATCTGCGGGTTTTCGTTGCGAATCCGCAATGCGCGCTTGTAATAATTCGCAATGGAATCTGCATCATTCAGCTGTTCGTCCAAAGCAGGGAATTGATTTTCTTGCGTGTCCATTTCCGGCGGCCCGTCCGTCATGCCCGCCGCGGAAGTATCCGCTACCCAGTTCATCGGCGCACGCTTGTCCGGATCCGTGCCCGCGCCCGTCATGCCGGTTTCCTCACCGTAATACACAAACGGACTGCCCGGCATGGAGAGTAAAAGCCCTGCCGCCAGTTTAATTTTGTCCTCATCGTAGCCATAAACGCCCGCGTTGCGCGCAAGATCGTGGTTGGCAATAAACGGCGCGTCAATGGGCGAAATTCCGTTCTTCTTCAGCGTGTCCTGAATGGTAACAACCGCCTGTGCAAAGCTTGCCGCGCTGTATTGGGAACCGTCTGCGTTGAGCGTTTTAGCGATTTTTCCATCCGCCTGCGCCAGCGTGAAATCAAATACGCTGTCAATGCCGGATTGATAATATTTCGTGTAAGCCGTAAAGCTGTCCCAAACCTCCGCGACTAAATAACAGTCCGGTTTTACGGACTTGCAATAATCGGTGAACCATGCCAGCACTTCAATGTTTTTGTCCGTACTGCCAGAGAAATATTCCTTTGCCGCATCCAGCCGAAACCCGTCCGCGCCCTCGTCCAGCCAGAACTTCGCAACCTTTTCCAGTTCCCGTCGAAGCATTTCGTTGTCCAGATCTAGGTCGGGCATCTGGTCCCAGAAAACTCCCTCGTAGTAGTAATCCGTCCCCGCAACGCGGTAGTAAGTACCGGAGTTTGGCGGGTCTTTTGTGAAATTGTAAATTCGCAGTAGGGGTTGTTGTCCGCGTTATCGGTTTGTAAGCTCTTGCAGGCAGAAAGAAACCATTCGTTCTGCGCGGAGGTGTGATTGATGGCAAGGTCAAGAATGAGTTTAACGCCCTTTTCCTTGCAGGCGGCAGCCAGCGCCTCAAAGTCCGCCATCGTGCCGTAATCAGGGTCAATTTCGTAGTAATCCACTATATCGTATTTGTGATAGGTCGTGGATTTTAGAATCGGCATCAACCAAATCCCCGTGAAGCCCATATCCGTAATATAATCGAGCTTTTGCGTCACTCCGTTTAAATCGCCAATGCCGTCGCCATCACTGTCACAAAAGGAGTACACAAAAATTTCGTAGTAATTTCGGTAGTTATCGTCCAATAATTGCAATTCATCCTGATAAGCATAAGCCACCGACTCTGTAGCGGAATTGGATTTTGTGTTTGTTTGCGCACAACTTGCCAGCATGGTTGCCGCCAAAATCCCCGCCATCAGCCTTTTTCCCCGCCGGCTCATGGTAAAATTCCACCCTGTGCGGCATAACGGGTATCGGAAAGCGCATCCTCGTCCATTTCTGCCAGCAGAAAATCCATGTTCGTGTCAGCCGGCTGTAATTGTCGGACAGAATCCCGCACCACTAACTCTGGACGCAGCAGTGCAGCCTTAAATTTAATCCCGCTTTGCAGTAACCGCAATGTGTGAAACGCCGTTTTTCCAATGTGAATCCGGTTCTGATAAACGGTGGTCAAGGCAGGGGAGTTAAACCGCGCCCCCGGCAGGTCATCGTAGCCGGTTACGCTGATTTGTTCCGGCACACCAATTCCGGCGTTTTTCAAAATTCGTACGCAGTTGCAGGCAATAATGTCGCTGGCGCAGCAAATTGCCGTGGGGTTCTTTTTTGCAAGTTCCAGCACAGTATCTTCCATGCCAGTGCCGGTAAAACTGCCGTAGCCAATCAAGATTTCCTCCGGCGGAATTCCCGCCTCTTGCAGGGTTTCGCGGTAGCCTTGTTCGCGCTCCGTGGAAATATTACTGTCCGGTTCGCCGGAAAGAAACGCAATCCGGCGATGTCCCATTTTATAAAGGTAGCGTACCATGTGACGCATCCCCAACTGATTATCGCATCCCACACGCGCCACAAGCGGAGAATCGAAATAGTTATCCAGCACCACAATGGGCAAATTTGTACGCCGAACGTGCTCAATAAAGGTCTTGTGCGGCTTAAAACCGATGAAGAAACTGCCTTCGTAGTTGCGGCTTTTCATCACCGCGTAGTATTTGCCGGAACGCAGTTCGTAATCGTCGATCGTGACAATCTGTACGCCCACATTTTCGCTGTTTGCCGCCGCCTGAAAGCCTAAAATCACTTCATAAGCGAATTGGTCTACATCGCCGTAGTTAATCCCGTAAATGAAGATAATAAAGTTTTTTTCCTTTACAGCAGCGTCCGGCTCCACATTGTACCCCATTTCGCTGGCGCAGGAAAGCACCCGCTCCCGCGTCTTTTCGCTCACGTCCGTGGCGTTGGAAAGTGCCTTGGATACAGTACTTTTCGAGATATTTAACTTGCGCGCAATGTCAGCAATGGTGATTTTGTTATCGTTCATGCGGTTTGTCCTCCTGCAAGTTTTTTAAGTATGCCTTGTGAAAAGCTTTATCCCTTTACAGCTCCGCCGGTCACGCCTTCCACATAGTAGCGCTGCATAAAGATGAACAGCGCGGCAATTGGGATGGAAACCAGCACAGCACCCGTCGCAAACTGCGTGTAGTATGCGCTGATGAATTCTCGTTCGAGCATTTTAAACATTCCCAGCGCAATCGTGTAGGAATCATACCGTGAACCGCAGATGATACTTGGCAGAATAAAATCGCCCCACGGAACAAGGAAGGTCGTTAGCGCCGTGTAAACCAAAATGGGCTTGGACATCGGCAAAGTAACATAAACAAAAGCTGAAACCGCAATGTCTGCAGAAAGCGCTTCGGTGTCGTTGCTCAGTTCCTTGTTGGTCGGCGCGAAAGAACGCTCATTGAAACGAATCAGCTGATTGTCCTTGTTGGTCAGCCATTCAGAAAGCGCCATCGCCTCTAAAGGTTCTTTGGTTTCTGCGTTCACGCCATAGAGCTTGAAGTTTGCCATACCGCCCATCTGATAAGCCTTGCCGTCAGAAAGGGTGAATTCGGGGAGCTTGGTTGCCGCGTAGTTGTCGCCCAGTGAAGCCTGAATATCCGCCGCATTCCATGTGCCGGAAATCGCCGCCGCCAGCGTGCCGTCCGCAAAACCGGACACTTCACCAAACCATCGTCAAAGTTGTTGCCGAATTTGCTGTTGCCAACCAAATCCAGCAGGTATTCGCCGACTTTGTAACCCTGTTCGTTGTTAAAATCGCAGGAAGTCGGGTCTAAACCGTCCGCGCCAAACAGCGTGCAGCCCGCGCCGAAGAAGAATGCGCACTGATACCAGCCGTTGTCAAGATCAAATGCGACGTTTGTAGTTACGCCGTCAATGTCCTTTGCCAGCATGGTGTCGAGGGATTTAACTTCCTCATCGGAAAATTTAGATTTGTCGTAGTACATAAAATAGGTATCGGAACTGCTGGGATAGCCGTACAGCTCACCGTCCACGGTCGCCGCAGAAATGGATGCCTCGGTATTGTTTGCCACAATCTCGTCCTTGTTTTTTGTTACCCGGTACAGCGCGCCGGAAGAAACCAGCTCACCGGTTTGGTCGGATGCAAACGCAAACACATCGGCAGCCGCGGAAATATCCTTGAGCACCTCTGTTTTGGCATCCGCCTCGGAAACGGTTCAGTAAGTAAAGGTATAGGTGTTTTTCGGGTTGGCAGCCGCATAGGATTCGCACATACTTTTGAGCATTTCTTGGTCTTCCTGCGAACCCCAAACCGTCAGTGAAACGCTTTTGCCAGCCTCATCTGAGCTGTCCC
>DBRO01000026.1:6066-7267 GCA_002306005.1 Ruminococcus sp. UBA1366
TTTTTTCATTTTCATAAGAATCCTCCTTGCCTTGTCGGCTTTGTTTCATGTTTTTTTGTTGCGAAGTGCGTGCCGGGAAGGATTTTCCCGCCTGCCCAAACACCGTGCAGAATATAGTTTCGAAAAGAAATATTTGTTTCGAAACTACAATTCCATTATAAAAGCCACCTCCCATGATTTCATGTAGATTTGCTGATAAATTTAAAAACATTCTGATATTTTTGTCACTTTTGCGAGGTCAAAAAAAGAAGTCGTTTATCAAAAGCATTCCGGCGGGGGTTTGCCAGCCGCCGGAAGCAGCTTTTGCAAATAGAGATTAGGAACGCGAAACGGGGGTAATCGCCCAAATATCGTGTGCGTATTCCTGTATCGTCCGGTCGGAACTGAATTTGCCTGCACCGCAGATGTTCATCCAGCATTTTTTCGCGAAGCCATAACGGTCGTTGTAATCCGCATTGGCAGCAAGCTTGGTTTTCAGGTAGGAATCCAAATCCCCCAGCACGTAGTAGTGGTCGGGAACGTGCCAGCTTGCGCCGTCCAGCAGGGCAAAATACAGCTCGCGGAACATTCCCGTACCGTTGTCGTCCAACGTGCCGTCAATCAGCGCAGTGAGGATTCTCGCAAAATCAGGACGTTCGCTCACCAGCTTGCGCGGCTCATAGCCCTTCATCAGCCCGTCAATTTCCTCCACCGTCGCACCGAAAATGTAGTTGTTTTTCGCGCCGGCTTCCTCGCAGATTTCCACGTTTGCGCCATCCAGTGTACCAAGCGTCACCGCGCCGTTGAGCATCAGCTTCATGTTTCCCGTGCCGGAAGCCTCCGTGCCGGCAGTGGAAATTTGCTCGGAAATATCCGCCGCAGCAACGAGTTTTTCCGCGTAGCTTACACGGTAATCCGTCACAAATACCACCTGCATGAGGTCTTTTGTGGCAGGGTCTGCGTTTACCAGCCTGCCGATTTCGTGAATCAGCTTAATAATCGCCTTTGCGCGGAAGTACCCCGGTGCGGCTTTCGCCCCAAACAGAAACGCGGTCGGCGTGAAGTTCTGAATCGTACCGTCCTTGATTCCATAATAGAAATATAGAATGGACAGCGCGTTGAGCAATTGACGTTTGTATTCGTGCAGGCGCTTAATTTGAATGCTGAAAATTGCATCCGGATTGAGCGTAACGCCCTCGGACTTTTGCACATAATCCGCAAG
>DBRO01000026.1:7404-11430 GCA_002306005.1 Ruminococcus sp. UBA1366
TTTAGGCAGGAATCCTTGAGAATCTGCGTGTGAATTGCCGCCACACCATTGATGTGTGCGGAAACGTAGGACGCAATATTCGCCATAAAAATTGTGTCATTGCGAAGAAGTTTCAATGATTGAATCCGTTCCTCCGGTACATTTGCGGCATACATTTCGCGCAAAAACTGTTCGTTCAATTGAATCAGCACCGCGTAAACCTCCGGCAGGTACCGTTCAAAAAGCGCCGCATTCCATTTTTCCAAAGCCTCCGGCATCACCGTGTGGTTGGTGTAATTGAACACCTTCCGCGCAGTTTCCAAAGCCGTTTCAAACGAAAATCCTTCTGTCTTTACCAGTACGCGAATCAATTCCGGAATCGCAATCACCGGATGGGTGTCATTTAATTGAATCGTGTTGTATTCCGCAAAAGTATCCAGCGAACCAAACCGCTTTTTGTGCTTGCGAATCAAATCCGCAATTGCTGCCGCACTAAAAAAATACTCCTGCCGCAAGCGAAGCGCTTTGCCCGCATCCGTGTCATCGTTGGGGTACAGCACGCGGGAAATATCCTGCGCGGCGCGTTCTCCCTCGCAAGCCTCAGCATACTTCTGCGCATTAAAAAGCGCAAAATCAAAGGTGTTCACCGGTTCACTTTGGAATAACCGCAGCGTGCCGATATTGTTCGTATCATAGCCCATCACGGGGTAATCATAGGGGATAGCAAGAACCGTGCGGTCCGCAAAATGAATCTCCACCGCATCCGCCTCACAGCGTTTGCCCCACGGGTCGCCGTTCTTTGTCCAGTCGTCCGCGGTTTCGGTCTGGAATCCATTTTCAAACCCTTGTTGGAACAACCCGTACCGGTAGCGGATTCCATATCCATCCAGAGGCAAATCCATCGTCGCCGCACTATCGAGAAAACAAGCGGCAAGCCTGCCCAGTCCGCCGTTGCCCAAAGCTGCATCGCCTGTTTCTTCCAAATCATCCAGCGAGGCACCCACTTCTTGCAAGGCATTGGCAACTGTTTCGGTCAACCCAAGGCAGAGCAGATTGTTGTAAACCGCCCGCCCAACTAAGAACTCCATGGAAAGGTAATTAGCTTTACGGGCACTTTCGTGTGCTTCGGCGCTTGCCTTCCAGTTCGGTGTAACGGCCTCCATAATCACCTGTGCGACGGCATTGTGCAACTGCGCGGAAGTCGCTTGCGATGGGGCTTTATCATAGGTTTCCGCCAAAAAATCCGTCAGCTTTTGTGCAAATTCAGTTTCAGTCATCAAGGCAGTGCTCATGGGTATCAATCCTTTCGGCTGGTGTTATCGGTTCGCAATTTCAGTCAAGTGTTTTAGCTTTACAGCGGTTTCTTCGGAGAAATCCTCCGGCACAGCACGCCACCGCCAATTTATTCCCAAAGTGGAAGGCGTGTTTATTCGCGCCTCGTTGCCGTACCCGCATAAATCTTGTATTGTTGTCACAGCCGTGCGAGCGGTGGACTTCCACGCGAGTACCACAAACGCCCAAGGAATCTCCGCATTCTTGCGAACGCCCAAATATTCCTTGCAAAAGCGCAGGGTTTTCTTCGGGACATTTTTCACCCATCCGGCAACGGTTTCGTTGTCGTGTGTGCCGGTGTAAACCACGCAGTCAGGGGAGAGGTAATTCTGCGGCAGGTAGTCGCTGTCCGGTTCAAAACCAAATTGCAGCACCTTCATGCCGGGGTACCCGCATTGTTTGAGCAATTTCCGCACTGCCGGCGTAATGATGCCCAAGTCCTCCGCGATAATGCCGCCCCGTCCGGTCTGCTTTTTGATTTCTGCAAAAAGCGGGTACTTCGGACCTTCGCACCAAGTGCCGCCGTGGGCAGTTTTGCTCCCTGCCGGAATGGCATAGTAGCTGTTAAAGCCGATAAAATGGTCAATCCGCACTGTGTCGTAAATCGTTTTGGAAAAGCGGATACGCTCCACCCACCAAGCGTAGTGGTCCTCTTCCATGCGCGCCCAGTCATAAATTGGGTTGCCCCAAAGCTGTCCGTCCGGCGAAAACCCATCCGGCGGAAATCCCGCCACCACAGTGGGGTTTCGGTTTTCGTCCAACAGGAAAAGCTCCGGTGAACACCATACATCCACGCTGTCCAGCGCGCAGTAAATGGGAATATCCCCGATAATCTCAATGCCATGCTCATTCGCATATTGTTTTAATAAGAACCATTCGCGGTAAAATTCATACTGCACAAAGCACCAGAAGTCCATTTCTGTAGCATAAGTTTTTTTCGCCTCGGCAATCGCCGCTGCCTCGCGAAACCGCAGGGGTGCTTCCCATTCGTTCCAAGGTTCTCCGTCATGTGCGGCTTTGAGAGCCATAAACAGCCCGTATTCCCGAACCCAGTGCTTATTTTTTTCCAGCCATTCGGCATATTCCGCATCGGGATTTTTCATAAATCGCGTAAAAGCAAGCTTTAAAACAGGGAAAATCTGTTCATACAGCAAGCCGTAATCAATGTCGCGGGCGGATTTTCGCCACACAAGGGATTTGTATTCCGCCGGTTGAAGCAACCCGCGTTCCTCCAAGGCTTCTAAACTAATAAAGTAGGGGTTCCCCGCAAAAACCGAAAAGCTCTGGTAGGGTGAATCCCCGTAGCTGGTGGGCGAAAGCGGCAGAACCTGCCAGATCTTTTGCCCGCACAGGACAAGATAGTCCACAAATTCGTATGCTTCTTTTCCCATGGAACCGATTCCGTAATCGTTTGGTAGGGCGGATATGTGCAGGAGCAATCCGCTTTTTCTCATAAAATTCAACACCTTTGCTGAAATTGTTTGCAGATTATTCCGCCATGCTGTTGCGACGCAGATGCGCGGCGGATTCCCCCGGTTTAAACGTGGGGGTAAGCTGAATGTGATTTGCGCGGATGGTATCGTGAATCATGCCCGTGAGCAGGCGCATAGAAAGCGAAGCGATCTTTTGCGTTGGCTGGAGCAAGGTGGTAATGCGCGGGGAGAAATAATCGGCAAGCTCAATGCCGTCAAAGCCCATCACGGAAACGTCCGTGGGAACGCGCTTGCCCATATCCAGCAAAGCGCGAATCACGCCGATCGCCATAATGTCCGCCATGGCAAAAACCGCGGTCAGCTCGGGAAATTTCCCGCAAAGCGCCATGGTCGCCTCATAGGCAGAGCTGATTGCGTAAGAAGAAAACTCAACTTGCGACTCGGAAATCACAATTCCATGCTTGCGGAAACCCTCTTTCACGCCGGCAAGGCGCAAGCCGGAGGGATTGGAAATCTCATCTGAACCGCGGATAATGCCCACATTGCGGTGTCCCATATCGCAAAGCAGTTCCGCGGCTTTCCGACCGGAGGCAAAGTCATCAATGCTCACAGAGGAAAGATTTTCAAACGGCAGGTTTTTGGCGCTTGCCGTGCTGAGAACGCACGGTATTTTAATTTGTGAAAAGCTCCGCTCAAAATTGCTGATTTCGCCGCCCAGAAAAATAATGCCAACGGGTTTGAGTTCTCTGCAAAGCTTAATCGCAACAGAAACCTCGTCCGCTTGTTCGTCCAAATAATGAACGGAAACGGCAATGCCTGCCTCGTCCGCATTTTGCTGAATTCCCTCGGAAATCGCGGAGAGAAACATACTGCGAATGCCCTTAACCATCAGCAAAATGGATTTTCCCGCGCTTTGTTTTAATGTGCGGGCGTTTTGGTTTGGCGTGTAGTTGTATTCTTTTATGATACGCTGGATTTTCTCGCGCGTTTCATCGCTGATATCCGGATGCCCGTTCAGTGCGCGGGAAACCGTCGTTACACCCACACCGGCAAGTCGGGCAATGTCCTTAATGGTCAAGTTCGCGCACCTCCTTTTTTTCGGAACCGTTTTCGGAATCCTTGTCATTATGATAGCATTGCTGCGAAAAAAATGCAAGGGTTTCCGGCAAAATTCATCCCATTATACGAACGGATAGGAGAAAAAATGGGCAGAAAGCCGGACGGAATCCCAAAATCGAGCAAAAAAAATTCGGAAACGGTTCCGGAACGGTTTCGAAAACAG
>DBRO01000026.1:11534-13029 GCA_002306005.1 Ruminococcus sp. UBA1366
AAAAGCCTATTCCAGTTCCCAGCTGTTGAGGTAGGTATCCTGTTCAGGGGTGAGGGTATCGATCTCCACGTTCCAAAATCCCAGCTTGCGGCGGGCAACCGCGTTGTCCACTTCCTCCGGCACAGGAATGATTTTCTCCGTAAGCCTGCCCTTGTTCTGCACCAAATACCGCGCCGAAAGCGCCTGAATCGCAAAGCTCATGTCCATAATTTCTGCCGGATGCCCATCCCCTGCGGCGAGATTTACCAGCCTGCCCTCGCCGATAACGTACAGAGAATTGCCGTTCGCCAGCGTGTAGCCCATAATATTGTTGCGTGCCTCAAAGCTTTTGACAGCCATTTTCTTCAGGCCGGCAACGTCCACCTCGCAGTCAAAATGCCCTGCGTTGCAAAGAATCGCACCGTCCTTCATGTTGGAAAAACTGGTTTCGGTAATCACATCCCGGCAGCCGGTAACGGTAATAAAGAAATCCCCGACCTTTGCCGCATCCTCCATTTTCATTACATGGAACCCGTCCATGACTGCCTCCATCGCTTTAATCGGGTCAATTTCGGTAATAATCACATCCGCGCCCAGTCCCTTTGCGCGCATCGCAACCCCTTTTCCGCACCAGCCGTAGCCGGCAACCACCACGTTTTTCCCTGCGACAATCAGGTTCGTTGTGCGATTAATGCCGTCCCACACGGATTGCCCCGTGCCGTAACGGTTGTCGAACAGATACTTGCACTTTGCGTTGTTCACCGTCACCATGGGGAACGCCAGTTTGCCGTCCCGATCCATGGCAACCAGCCGGTGAATGCCCGTGGTGGTTTCCTCACAGCCGCCAATCACGTTTTTTATCAGTGCCGGATATTCATTGTGAATGAGATTCACCAAATCGCCGCCGTCATCAATAATCAAATCCGGTGCGGCTTTAATCACTTCTGCCGTGTGACGGTGGTATTCCTCCGGCGCGGCACCATGCCAAGCCCAAACGTTCAAGCCGTCGTGCACCAACGCCGCGGCAACGTCATCCTGCGTAGAAAGGGGATTGCTCCCCGTCACGTACATTTCAGCGCCGCCTGCGGCAAGCACTTTGCATAAATATGCGGTTTTCGCCTCTAAATGAATTGACAGTGCAATTTTTAGCCCCGCAAACGGTTTTTCGCTGGAAAACTCCGCCTCATAACTGCGCAGTAACGGCATATTTTGTTTTACCCATTGAATTTTCCGCGCACCGCTTTCCCACAGTGCGGGATTTCTGATTTCACTCATGAAAAAATCCTTTCTTTGCAAGCAACGCATAAAATGCAGACTTGCCGAACAATCTATTTAAAAATAGTATAGCATTTTTTCGGGGAATTTGTCAATTTTCCCGCAGAAAAATTTGCGCAGTAAATCAATGCCATTCCCCCCAATGATGAAAGTAAAGGGCGTAATTACAGTTTAATGCTTTCAAAGCATCTTGACAAGACCGCGTATTTTGGTTAAAATAAAGAAAAATTCGGACGGGAGG
>DBRO01000026.1:13034-16961 GCA_002306005.1 Ruminococcus sp. UBA1366
GATTGGGCGCGGTGGGAATGTGAACCGAGCGAGTTCGACTGGTATTACAGCGACCGCGAAACGGCTTATGTTTTTGAGGGCGATGTCACGGTGCGCGCAAACGGCACGGATACGCGCATTACGGCGGGAAATCTAGTGGTTTTTCCAAAGGGAATGAACTGTGTATGGATGGTACATCGGACAATTAAAAAAGCGTATCGGTTCGGCGACTGATTTTTTTGAAAAATCCGCCTGTTTTTCTGCCGATTTTATCAACGTATGAAATGCGCCGATTTTCAGACAATAACCATATAAAAGGAGGTTTTTATATGGGAATTATCAGCTGGATTATTATCGGCGCTCTTGCAGGCTGGATTGGCAGTAAAGTAACGGGCAACGATAAGGAAATGGGCGGCTGGCTCAATATTATCGTCGGCATTGTGGGAGGCTTCCTCGGAGGCTTAATTATGAATCTCATCGGCGGGGAAGGCATTACCGGATTTAACGTCTGGAGCTTTCTGGTCGCCACCGGCGGAGCGATTTTGCTGTTGCTCATCGTCAATGCGTTCAGCGGCGGCGGTTCTAAGAACCGTTCATAGGCAAGCGGCACAACCGCAAATAATAGGTTTTACTCCGGCGTTTTGGCGCCGGAGTAAAATTATGTGCTTCGATAGTAAAAAAATTTACAGGCATGCAACACTTCGGATAAGACTGTATGTTATACTTATTTCATAAAAATAGATTATTATTTTCATTAAATTTATGCAATATAACGAAAATTTCGGGAAGTTTGAGATTTTGTTTGGATTGTAACAATGAGAATATTGGGGGATGCGGCTATGAGAATTCATCATATCGCAATTTTAACGGACGACATTTTTCGAATGAAACAGTTTTATGAAACTTATTTTGGCGCAAAATCAGGCAGTTTGTATCACAATTCCAGAACCGGATTACTTAGCTTTTTCCTGCGATTTGACGATGCCGCACAAGGCGCACAAATTGAAATCTATCATTTGCCGCATAGGAATGTTTCGGCGGATTGTGTGGACGGAGCGGGGTATACGCATTTGTGTATGTCGGTGGGTTCCCGCGAGCAGGTGGATGCTTTGACTGAGCGCTTGAAAACGGACGGTTACCGTGTGGAAAGTGCGCCGCGGGTAACGGGGGACGGATACTATGAAAGCGTTGTTCTCGACTGTGACGGCAATCGGCTGGAAATTACGGAGTAACAAACGGAGTTTTTACCATGACAAAGGAAGAGTATTTGAATTATTGCCTAACCATCGGCGGGGCAACGGTGGACCAGCCTTTTCGGGAGGATTATGATACCTATGTGGTACGGCACAGGCTTACGCGCAGGTGGTTTGCGCTGGTGATGGATTTAAATGGCAAGCCGGTGGTAAATCTGAAGTGTGAACCCATGCAGGGAGAGTTTCTGCGCGGAGTGTACAAAGGTGTCATTGAAGCGTACCATATGAACAAAAGGCATTGGATTACGGTGTTTTTAAACAGCGATGTTCCTGCGGAGGAGATTTATTCTTTAACACAGGAAAGTTTTCACCTAACGGAGAAGAAAATGCGTTCTCCACGCAAAAAAACACGGATGTACAGAATAAAATAGAACCTTAAACCGGAACGTTTTGTTGAAACGTTTCGGCTTTTTGCTGCCATTTTACGGAGAACTTACGCGGGCATACAAAACCATGATAGAAACAGAGCCGGTCGGGGTGTATACTTTTGTTATGGAAATCCATGGCGTGTGGAATTTCCTTTGAAGGACAGTGAGAAAACGGAGGGTGATGTATGATTTCAAAAACAAAAATGGCCGCGGCGGGATTGGCGGCACTGCTGGCGGCAAGCACGGCGCTGACGGCGTATGCCGCAACAGATCACTGGAACGATGCTTCCGCGGGGAGTTCGACAGAATGGGAGACATGGAAAACCGAGTGGGAAAGCATTAAGGACAACTATGAGTATGTTTCGCTGACACCGGGCGCGGACGAATCCAAACTGAACTTTGGCTGGTACTGCCGGACGGACGAGGTTCCTGCGGTGCGGTGGGCAAAAAGAACAGACATGACCGACGCACAGGAATTTACCGGCACGCAGGTTGCCATTGAATTGGAAGCGCTTGCCGGATATTATTCCAATGCGGTAACTGTGAGCGGGCTGGAGGAAAATACGCAGTACTACTATCAAGTGTACAAAAACGGTGCGTGGGGGGATCCGATTGCTTACAAAACAGGGGACTTTGATGCGTTTCAGGTGATGTATGTGGGCGACCCGCAAATTGGCGCTTGCAAAAATCAGATTGCTTCGGAGGATGGCACACAACTGGCGGGCGAACTTGCCGCACGCAACGATGCGTTTAACTGGAATGCCACGTTAAAACAGGCAACGACGGCTTTTCCGGGGCTGGACTTTATTATTTCCGCAGGGGACCAAGTGGAAAAGGCTGTGAACGAATATGAGTATGCGGGCTTTTTGCAGTCGTCCATTTTGGCAAGCCTGCCGGTGGCAACCACCATCGGTAACCACGACAGCGGTTCGGCACAGTACTCCTATCATTTCAACAATCCCAATGATTTTGCCAAAACCGATACCACCTATGCTGCGGGAAGTACGGCGGCAGGTACGGACTATTACTACACCTACGGCGATGCGCTTTTCATTGTAATTGACACGAACAACTACAACTGCGCCACGCATGAGGCGGTGATTAAAAAAGCTGTGGAGGAAAATCCCGATACGGTATGGCGAATTATTACGTATCATCAGGATATTTACGGCTCCGGTTATGATCATTCGGATTCCGACGGTATGGTGCTGAGAACCCAGCTGACGCCCCTTTTTGACAAGTACGACATTGACATGGCGCTGCAAGGTCATGATCACACCTATTCACGGACTTATCAGCTGACGGGCGATGGCGAAGAACATACTTCTTATACTTCCTCGCCGGTACGGGCAAATGATTCCGACGAAAAGAAAGCGGATTACATAAACGAAAACAACTGCTATGTGATTGTGAGCGACCAAGTAAGCGGCAAGGTGGTAGAACCGGCGGGTACGGTTTACATGGAGGCAAATTCCGCCACGGGTTCGAAATTCTATGAGCTGATTGGCGTGCAGCAGGACTATATTTCCGAGCGCAGTCAGACCTGGACACCCAGCTATTCGGTGCTTTCGTTTACAGAAACAACGCTTTCGATTGCGACCTATGATGTGACAACCGGTGCGGAGCTGGATGGCTCTTCCACCTACACGATTGTGAAAAAGGCGGACAGTGCTTCGCTGGCAGAACAGGTACAGGCTGCACAGGAATATTTGGATACGGTGGATACCTACACGGAGGAAAGCCTAACGGCTTTACAGACGGCGGTGCAGACGGCACAGGATTTACTGGCGAAGGATGAGGCAACTTCCGAAGAACTGGCGGGTGCGGCGGCAGGAATTGCCGAAGCGGTTGCGGGATTACAAACGATCCCGGCAGAGGAAAATGAAAATCCCGGCACAGAATCCGGCACAGAGTCCGGCACAGAATCTGGCACAGACAGCAATACGGAGTCGGGTACGGACAGCAATACGGATTCGTCCGCGAATACGGACACAGAGCAAAGCACTTCTGCAAACGGTGAAGATGGCACGGTGGATACGGACAATGCCAANNGGAATGCTGCCGCTGGGTGTGGCGGGCATTGCGCTTTCCTCCTGCGGGCTGCTGTGGATGAGTAAAAAGAAATTCCGCGAAAAGTTTAACAGCATAAAGTAATTTTTTGAAATAGAAAAAATGGCGGCGTGTTTTGGCACGCGCCATTTGCTTTTTATAAAAAACGGGAGGAATGGATTTGATTACGCGTTTGCGAAAACACCGGCGGCTGTTGATTGGAATGGTGCTTGTTCTTTTGGCGGCGGGATTTGCGGTGGGGTTGTATTTTTTAAATC
>DBRO01000025.1:0-2255 GCA_002306005.1 Ruminococcus sp. UBA1366
ACGCTTGACACATACAGCCATGTATTCGCAGAAAGTGAAGCGCGGGCAATGCAGGCAATCGACATGGCGTTGTTCCGGCTGGCAAAGTAATATGGCGCAAAAAAAGAACCGCTCCGGGCGGTTAAAATTTGTCGCTTGTTTGTCGCTTAAACATACTAAAGTAGCTTATTGAAATAAAATGATATTCGATTAAAAATCAATATTCAGTGGTTGAACTGTTAATTGTAGCACTATATATTGTGTTTAATTGAGTATCACTGAATATCGTTTTATTTGAATATACTCTGAGAAAGAAAATATCTGGACATTTGATGGCAAGGGTGAACTGCTCATTACGATGATGTCATCTCTCGCACAGGAAGAAAGTAGAATCATTTTCCAAAATGTCACTTGGGAGCAAAGAAAACGCTTTGCCGACGGAAAAGTGACCATTCCTTACAAACAGTTTTTAGGCTATCAAAAAGGTGAAGATGGTCGCCCGGAAATAGTCGAGAGTGAAGCCAAAATTGTGCGTCGCATTTATCAAGAGTACTTAAGTGGCATTACAGTTCGAGAAATCGCTCGAAACTTAACTTCTGATAGAATTTGATGAAACTTTATTTCGAGCAACTGTAGAGAAAATCACCATATTTTCTCTTAATGATGTTCGCTTAATGTTCCGCGATGGCAGAGAAATTCAAACAGAAGTGCCGTGTAAGCGTTATGCAGACTGAAGCAAATAGGTATAGAAAAGCCACCTTGTCACAGGGTGGCTTTTGCTTGTCTATTTCTAAAATGCACCCAGCTTGTCAGGGAAAATGTGTTTTTACGGACATGGGTGCATCTCAATCCTGCGCATACTTGTCCTACAAAATCATCAAGTTTGTCCACTCTTCAAAGACAGCTTGTGCCATTTGCACCCAAACGCAAAGAAACCCCTCTATTAGAGGAGTTTCTGCCGCGTCTGTGATTATGTCATCGTTGACGTGATGTTATGGTCGGGATGACAAGATTTGAACTTGCGGCCTCTGCGTCCCGAACGCAGCGCTCTACCAAGCTGAGCCACATCCCGAAAGTGCGAATTTAATTATACATGATTTGCGCCAAAATGTCAAGAGCTTTTTTAGAAGTTTATGATTTTTTTATTATTTCAGCTTTTTGGGGAAACCTAATGCAAGCCCACGGAAATGCAGAAAAATTGCTTTTATCTGTTGTACAATTCCTACAGAAGCCGAATAATAAAAGGACAACCAAACCGAATTTTCGACAAAACGAAAAGGGAGGATTTATATGAAAATTTTTATGATCGGCGGCACCGGATTGCTGGGCAGCGAGGCCGCAAAAGAATTGATTTCCCGCGGGCATGAAGTGGTTTCCATTGCCCTTCCGCCTATTCCGGAGGGTGCCGTTCTTCCACAGGAAATGAAAATTGAACTCGGCAATTATCTGGAAATGTCCGATGACCAGCTGCGCGGCTATTTCACCGGCTGTGAGGGCTTTGTGTTTGCTGCCGGCGTGGATGAGCGTGTAGAAGGCCCCGCGCCGATTTACAACCTGTTCAAAAAATACAACATAGATACCATTCAACGCTTGCTCACTTTGGCGAAAGAATGCGGCGTGAAACATAACGTTATTCTCGGATCGTATTTTGCGTATTTTGATAAAACCCGGCCGGAGCAGCAGCTTTCCAAATGGCATCCCTATATCCGCAGCCGGCGCGATCAGGAAGAAATCGCCATCGGTTTTGCAGACGGAACTTTCGATGTTGCCGTGTTGGAACTACCCTACATTTTCGGTACACAACCAGGCAGAAAACCCGTCTGGACGTTTCTTGTGGAAAGCATCCGCAGCATGAAAGGGGTCACGCTCTATCCCAAGGGCGGCACCACCATGGTAACCGTCCGGCAGGTTGCGCAAGCGGTTGCCGGCGCGCTGGAACGCAATAAGGGCGGCAACGCCTACCCCATCGGCTATTACAATTTCACATGGAAGCAGTTTCTTGCCATTGTGCATAAGCATCTGGGCATGCCCAACCGAAAAATCATTACGATCCCGAACTGGATGTATGCCATGAGCGGCAAGAAAATTATGAAAGAACAAGCCGCAAAAGGGCATGAGGGCGGCTTAAACATGGTGAAATTCACCGGCTTGCAATGCAGTGAACTGTTCATCGATAAAAACCTCGGCTGTGAACCGCTCGGTGTCACGGAGGACGATATTGATGCCGCCATCGGCGCGTCTGTCCAGCTCTGCGTGGATATCCTCGACCAGAAAGT
>DBRO01000025.1:2273-3561 GCA_002306005.1 Ruminococcus sp. UBA1366
GTGTTGTCTTTATTTGTCGGAATCCTCGTTGTCCGTTGTTTCTTCTTCCGATTCGCTCTCCTGCTGTTCGGGTTCTTCCTGATTTTCTTCCGATGTGTGCGTTTCGGTATCTTTGTTTCGCAGTAATTCAATTGCTTTTTTAATCACATCGGGAATCGGTACGCCCATCAATCCGGCATTTTCCGTAATGGAAAGCAGCTCGTTGAGCATAAATCCGATAATCACCGCCGTGCGGATATAGTCCGTTCCCAGCGACAAATCCAGCCGGTTTGCAATCATCACATACAGCAGCACCATGCATTTGCGGGCAAGCCCTTTCCACCCCGCATGGCTTTCCAACGCGCCGGTTTCTGTTTTATTGGATTTTTTAAATATTCCGGCTAGTAAAATGCCGGTTGCAAAATCAATCGCCATAAAAATCAACAGGGTTGCAAAATCCGGTGTCCACCCGCCAAACAGCGCGTGCAGCGTACTGCCTGCCGCGCCTGCCGCTGTGAGAACCGCCAGTTTGAGCAGATTGATTCTCTCCATTTTGTATCATTCCTTTATTCGTAACAATTTCCATGCACAAGTCCGTTTGGCAGCCGCACGGGCGAAATCTCAAAAAAGCATTGTTCTGTTGTCCCTTTTTATTTCGCCCGGCACTCACTGTCCCTATATCCTATGCGAACAAGCCGCATTGTGCGCCAACAACCGGCTGATACTTTCCCCCACAAAAAAGCGGAAAGTTGCACGTTGGTGTGCAACTTTCCGCAAATTTCTTTTTTTATTCGTAAATTTGTTCCCGCAATGCTTCGATGTTCGTTTCAAAATCCACATTCAAAATAGACTGCGTGCCGGCAGAACCATATGTCCAGCCGTCATCCACGGGAATCCGTAGTTCCTGCGTATCGTACCCCAGCAAAAACGGCGCCCGCAGCGAAAGCAAATACAGCTCCTGCTTGTCCATATTTGTTGTCAAATGAGAGAACACCGATTCCGCCGCCGCTTTTTTGTCCGCAAGTCCCAGTGTTTTAAACTTTGCTAAAATCTTTTGAATGACCAACCGCTGCCGTTCCGTGCGTTCAAAATCCGCATTGCCCACATACCGCAGCCGCGCATAGCCCAGCGCCTGATTCCCGTTCATCCGGTACGTTCCGCCTTCAGAAAGATAATCCTCGCCGTAGGATTTTCCCAAAATTTTATTCTGCTCCGACATGGGTGCTTGCATCCCGATGGCTTCCTCCTCGCTGATTTCAATTTCAATGCCGCCCATCGCATCCACAATATCCACAAAAGAATAAAAATC
>DBRO01000025.1:3571-4052 GCA_002306005.1 Ruminococcus sp. UBA1366
TAAACCAGTGCGGCGTTCATTTTATCCATGCCGTATCCGGGAATCTCCACGTACATATCCCGCATAAAGCTCGTCAGCGTCATCGTGTCCGTTTCGCTGTTGATTGAAATCAAAATCATGGTGTCAGAACGCCCGTTTTCTTCCTCATAGCGCGTGTCCGAACCGATCAGCAGAATATTTCGCACCTTGTCCGATTCCATCAGCGCCGTGCCGGAAAAATCCGTTCGCGCGCCGGTTTCCACCAGATTCATCTTATCAATCATCTTCAATGAAAAATACGAATACGCCCCGAACACACCGGCGCACAGCACCAGCACCAATAAGAACAATTTCCGAAAAATATGCCGTTTCTTCCGCGGTTTTTCATCCCCGCCGCGATAAACCGTTTCCGCCTCGTAGGGTTGATATGCCTTCATTTTCTGCTTTCCCTTCGGGTTGTTTTTCGTCTGCTGTTTGGCGGTGGAAGTCTTCCCCGCAGGTG
>DBRO01000115.1:0-829 GCA_002306005.1 Ruminococcus sp. UBA1366
GTTGAAAATCATCAGCAATGCGTGAAATGCGCATTGCTTTTTTTGTCCCTATATAGTATAATGATTACAAGCAAGCTTGTAATCAGAGATTGTACGGTGTCGCTAACAAAAGAACGGGGGAACGGTATGCTGTATGTTGTCCGTCACGGGCAAACGGATATGAATCGCGACGGGTTGATTTGCGGGCGGACGGATGTGCCGTTGAATGACGCAGGAAATGCACAGGCAGAGGCTGCCGCGAGGGAGTTTAGTAGTTCCGGCGTGCCCATCGCGAAGATTTTTTCTTCGCCGTTATTACGCGCAAGGCAGACTGCGGCATATTTTGCACGCGAAACCGGTGCGGCGGTTGCCATTGAGCATCGGTTAATCGAACAGGATTACGGCAGGTTTGAGGCGACCGACCACCGCGCACAGGAATTTCTGGAAGCAAAGCGCAATTTTGCCGCAGATTTTGGCGGGGGAGAATCGATTTTTCGGATTGTGCAGCGGGTTTATAACCTGCTGGATGAACTGCGCGAACAAAGCTTGGCGGAAAACATTCTGCTTGTTAGCCACGGTGCGGTTTTGCGGGTCATTCACACATATTTTTATTCGCTCACGACGGATGAATTTCCGGTTTTTTATTTTGGAAACTGCCAGCTGAAGGCTTATGATTATGCAGGTAAGGCGGCAGCTTTGGGAAAGGAAGCTTCGCTATGAAAAAGACAAAGGTTTTGGATTTGAAAAAAATTGTGCTGGAAGTAAGCCCGGATGCCGCAAAAAAGGCGGTCACTGCTGCGGGCGCTGCGGCAATGACGTTGATGACTTCCAACAAAAAGAAGAAAAACGG
>DBRO01000115.1:958-1145 GCA_002306005.1 Ruminococcus sp. UBA1366
ACAGGGCGAGCATCTGGACAAGCTGCTGGAATTTCACGAAAAGCAGATTACCTACATCAGCCATGAGCGGCTGGTGCATTTGTTCATTATGCTGTTTTTTGCGGCGGCAACGCTGGGCGCGATTTTAATTACCGTGCTGGTGCAGCCTGGTCTTGCCATGCTGGCGCTGGACGTGCTGCTGCTCTGC
>DBRO01000115.1:1243-3107 GCA_002306005.1 Ruminococcus sp. UBA1366
GGCGGTGCGATGCTGGCGCCGGTGCCGCCCGTGCTGGTAACCTGCGGCACGTTGGAAAAGCCCAATATCCTGACGGTTGCGTGGACGGGGATTCTCAGCACGATTCCGGCGCGGACGTATATTTCCGTACGGCCGGAGCGGTTTTCGCACGCGCTGCTTTGCGAAACGGGGGAATTTGTCTTGAATTTACCGACTGCGGAACTGGTGCGCGCGGTGGATTTCTGCGGGGTGAAATCCGGTGCGGATACGGATAAATTCGCACAGATGGGTTTGTCCACTGCGCCGGCTTCGGCGGTGGGTGCGCCGCTGTTGGTACAGTCGCCGGTGAACTTGGAGTGCCGGATTTTTGAAACGCGGGAGATGGGTTCGCACACGGTATTTTTTGCGGATATTGTTGCGGTAAATGCGGCAAAGGCATTGCTGGATGCAAGCGGGCGTTTGGATTTGGAACGTGCCGGACTGCTTGCCTACGCACATGGCGCGTATTTTTCGTTGGGCGAAAAACTAGGCACATTTGGGTATTCCGTGCGAAAAAAGCCGGCAAAACGCAAACATAAACGCTAAACTTTGCATAGAATAAGGAAAGTACAGAACGCGGTGGGTTTTTACCTTCCGCGGAAAGGAGCTTTGCTGATGTTGTTTGCGATTCGTGCGGCTGCGTGGTTTCGCGGCACGCACATTGTGCTTGCCGAAACGGCACTGCAGATTTTAAAGCAATACGATTGTCCGGCAGCGTTCGCGTTTTTTGCACCATATCAGGCGGAACTTTGCAAAGGCGCAACCGATCCGGATGTTGCCGGCGACTGCGACTGGGGACCGGCGATTCATTATTACTGCGCGAAAAAAAACGGCGAACCGCAGGAAAAGACCCGACGGTTTTCGTATTTTCCAAACCGTGCCGGCGATTATGCCAAAAGCGCCCGCACGATGATGGAGGAAAATTTTACCTCGGCGCTGGCGCTTTACCACAGTGGGAATCCTGCGCGGGCGGTGTATTTCCTAGGAAAAGCGGTGCATTTTATCTGTGATATCGGTTGTCCGGCGCATTCCTGCGGGATTGGGTATGCATCCAGTTCGCACAATCCGCACTATGCGTTTGAGAAATTTGCGGAAGAACGTGCGGCACAGTTTTGCGCTTGTCCGCAGGCGATTCCGGAAAAATTAAAAGACAGCAACGGCAGTTTTCAATTTCTGGCGAACAGCTTGGCGCGGATTTCCTCGCGGTACTGTGCGGATTTGGTGAGCTTGAATCCTGCGCGGTTTGAGCAGGCAGCGGCGCACACATTGCCGGTGACGGCGCAGTATGCGGCGTACTTGCTGCTGCGGTTTTATCGCTGCTGCACGCAGGCGGCGTGTGCGGACTGCTATATTGCAGATGGTGCGCGGATTTTTCTGCAAAATGCCGGGACGGGAAGATATGCTGCGGTTTCGCCACGGGGTGCGGTTTTTTGCACTGGGAAAAAGTCTGAGGCGGCGTTGTGGGAATTCCGCTTGGGGGAGGACGGCGCAGGTTTTTTAGAATCCGGCGGCAAGTGCTTACACAAGGATTTGCTGGGCGTTCTCAACGCAGAACAGGATAGCGGATCTGCGGTGAAGTTGAGCGCATACGGGCAGAACCGTTATCGGATTTCCATTGGGGCGCGCTTTCGGCGGGTTTTGGAGGAGGTGCGCATGCCGGTTTTATTTACAGCACCGGAAAAAATCAAGGCGGTGGATTTTGAACCCGACCAGTCGCGGCAGATTTGGGCTGCGGTGAAGGGGTAGCCGGTGAATTTTTCTGTATTGCCAAATCCTTTTGTATGCGGACTTGTTCCATGCGGATGATTTCTTCAAATGCGCTTTGTGATTGATTCGCAAGGCGCAA
>DBRO01000100.1:0-1945 GCA_002306005.1 Ruminococcus sp. UBA1366
GAGGAGGAAATCGCCCGCATTGTGGCGCGCTGGACGGGAATTCCCGTGGCAAAGCTGATGGAGGGCGAACGCGAAAAGCTCCTCGGGTTGGAGGCGCTTCTGCACCAGCGTGTGATTGGGCAGAATGAAGCGGTGCAAAAGGTCAGCGAGGCAATTTTGCGTTCGCGGGCAGGCATTGCCAACCCCAACCAGCCGATTGGTTCGTTTTTGTTCCTCGGTCCGACCGGTGTGGGCAAAACCGAGCTTGCCAAGGCGCTTGCCGAAGCGCTGTTTGATGACGAACACAACATTGTGCGGATTGATATGTCCGAATATATGGAGAAATTCTCCGTGAGCCGGTTAATCGGCGCACCTCCCGGCTATGTAGGCTATGAGGAGGGCGGACAGCTCACCGAAGCAGTACGGCGCAAGCCCTATGCGGTGGTGCTGTTGGACGAAATCGAAAAGGCACATCCGGATGTGTTCAACGTGCTGTTACAGGTGCTGGACGACGGCAGAATTACCGATTCCCAAGGCAGAACAGTGGACTTTAAAAACACGATTATTATCCTGACTTCCAATCTCGGTTCTCCCTATATTTTGGAGGGCATTACGCCGGATGGGGAAATCAGCGCAGAGGCGCGCCGGCAGGTGGATGCCTTGCTCCGGCAGTCGTTCCGTCCGGAATTTTTAAACCGGCTGGACGAAATCGTCTACTACAAGCCCCTGCATAAGGACGAAATCGGCAAGATTTGCGATCTCATGCTTACAGATCTCTCCCGCCGACTGCGCGACAAGCAAGTTTCCGTTGCCGTTACCCCCGAAGCGAAAGCCTATATCATCGAAAATGGCTATGACGCGAACTACGGTGCGCGCCCGCTCCGGCGGTTTATCCAGCAGAAAGTGGAAACCCTGATTGCCCGCAAACTCATTGCGGAGGACATCGCCCCCGGCGCAACCCTCACCGTATCGCTTGCAAATGGCGCGCTTGCAGTGAGATAAACTGCATGTAAATAGAAAAAAATCCGCACGCACAAATTTGTGGGTGCGGATTTGCGTTCGAACAAAATAAAAAATTCACAGATAGGGGGGTTGACAAATCTGAAATCGGAGTTATAATGAGAATAGAAATGCAATGACAGGGACGCGGGATTGGCAGAAACCACAGCATACGGGCAACCGTATCCAGAGAGCCGTGTGGATGGTGTGAACCGGCAGGTTTGTTTTTCCCCAATCACCCTTGAGCAGACAACCCAAACGGCACGCTTTGCGTGCGGGAGTAGGCTTGTCCGGGGATTCCCGTTACAGAAAAAGGCGCATAAGCTTTTGCCGTGCGTTGAGAGGACAGTACTTGTCAAGCAGAGTGGTACCGCGAAGAGTTTTCGTTTTTTACAAAATTTCTCCGTCTCTGCGTTCGAAACAAATCCAGAAAGGGTTTGTTCCGGCGCGGGGACGTTTTGTTTTTCCTCGCGGAAAACTTTTTTATAAGAAAGGCTGGGTTTTCTATGCTGACACTGGATAAAATCTATCACGCTTCGTACATTTTAAAAGAAGCCATCCGCCCCACGACGCTCATCCATGCGCCTAAGCTGAGCGCGAACTGCGAGGTCTATTTAAAGCCCGAAAATCTGCAAATTACGGGTTCGTTCAAAGTGCGGGGCGCGTACTATAAAATTTCCCAGCTAAGCGCCGAGGAAAAGGCAAAGGGCGTGATTGCGTGTTCTGCCGGAAACCACGCGCAGGGCGTGGCGCTTGCCGCCGCGAAAAACGGTATCAAGTCGCTGATTTGCCTGCCGGACGGCGCACCGATTTCCAAAGTGGAGGCAACCAAAAGCTACGGCGCGGAGGTTTGCCTTGTGGAGGGCGTGTACGACGATGCCTACGCAAAAGCGCTGGAATTGCGCGATGAGTTCGGCTATACTTTTATTCACCCGTTTGATGACGAAAACGTGATTGCCGGACAAGG
>DBRO01000100.1:2052-4032 GCA_002306005.1 Ruminococcus sp. UBA1366
TGCGTCAATACCATCGCGGACGGCATCGCCGTGAAAGAACCGGGTGAAAACACCTTTTCCATGTGCTGTCAGTATGTGGACGGCTTCGTTTCCGTCACGGATGACGAGATTTCCGCCGCAATTTTAGCCCTAATTGAGGACAGAAAGCTGATTGCCGAAGGCGCAGGCGCGGTTTCCGTGGCGGCGGTTATGTTCAATAAAATTCCCGAGCTTGCCGGCAAGAAAGTCGTCTGCGTGGTGTCCGGCGGCAATATCGACGTGACGATTCTTTCCCGCGTGATTAAACGCGGTCTGCTCATGTCCGGACGGAGCGATTCGATCACGATTTCGCTGATGGATAAGCCCGGACAGCTCAAAGGTGTTTCGCGGATTATTGCGGATTTGGGCGGAAATGTCATCTCCATCCATCACGAGCGCGCACAGGAAAGCATGGACATCAACGCTTGCTTTTTGCGTATCGTGCTGGAAACCCGCAACGCCGAACATATCAAGCAAATCAGAAAAGCCCTCACGGATGAGGGCTTCCAGTTGGTAGATAAATAATGGAGGGAAAACTTATGAAAATCGTAAGCACAGACAAAGCGCCTGCCGCAATCGGACCGTATTCGCAGGCAATCACCGCGGGCAAAACGCTCTACACGTCCGGACAAATCCCGATTAACCCCGCCACGGGCGCGATTGAGGCGCAGGGCATCGCCGCGCAAACCGAGCAGGTCTGCAAAAATCTGGGTGAAGTCCTAAAAGCCGCGGGAACGGATTTCTCCGCCGTGGTGAAAACGACCTGCTTTTTGGCGGATATTGCCGATTTTGCAGCATTTAACGAAGTCTATGCGAAATACTTCACCAGCCTGCCGGCACGTTCGTGCGTGGCGGTCAAGGACTTGCCAAAGTGCGCATTAGTCGAAGTGGAGTTAATCGCGCATCTCTAAATTCCGAGCGCGAATTGCGTAACAGAATTTACTCCGGCGGCGCACTTCGGGTGCTATTGGTAGAAGTGGAATTAATCGCACGGGTGTAAGTCGACTTTCATTGATAGAGCATTATAACTACATCCCCACAAAAGCGCTACTTCACAGCGGTAAGCAGGGCGGGAACTTTATCGGTTTGCTCCCACCGAACGCCGAGGTCTTCTCTGCCGAGATGGCCGTAAGCGGCAAGGGCGCGGTACTGGGGCTTGCGCAAATCCAAATCGCGGATAATGGCGGCCGGGCGCAGGTCAAACACCGACTTGACTGCGGTTTCCAGCTTTTCGTCCGTCACCGTACCCGTACCGAAGGTATCCACCATAACGGAAACAGAAACGGGTTCGGCAACCCCAATGGCATAGGCGAGCTCCACCTCACAGCGTTTTGCCAGCCCTGCGGCAACGATGTTCTTTGCCACATGGCGCGCGGCATACGCGGCGGAGCGATCCACCTTAGTCGGGTCTTTTCCCGAAAACGCACCGCCCCCATGACGGGCATAACCGCCGTAGGTGTCCACAATAATTTTTCTGCCGGTTAAGCCGCTGTCGCCCTGCGGACCGCCAATCACAAAGCGTCCCGTGGGATTCACAAAATAGCGGGTGTTCTCGTCCAACAGGTTTGCCGGAACCACCGGCGCAACCACCTGCGCAATTAAATCCTTTCGGATGGTTTCCAGCGTGACTTCTTCATCATGCTGGGTGGAAATCACAATTGTGTCCACCCGCACGGGCTTGCCGTCGCAGTATTCCACTGTGACTTGAGTTTTACCGTCCGGACGAAGATACGGCAGTGTTCCATTCTTGCGGACTTCCGCAAGGCGCTTTGCCAACTTGTGCGAAAGCGAAATCGGCAGGGGCATCAGCTCCGGGGTTTCATCGCAGGCATAGCCGAACATCATGCCTTGGTCGCCCGCACCAATGCTATTGACATCGCACGACGTGTTATCCCGGCATTCCAGCGCAGTATCCACGCCCATGGCAATATCGGGCGACTGCTTGTCCAGCGTGGCAATCAC
>DBRO01000100.1:4108-6010 GCA_002306005.1 Ruminococcus sp. UBA1366
GTTTCGCAAGCCACGCGGGAATTTTCGTCCTGCGCAAGCATGGCATCCAGCACCGCATCGGAAATCTGGTCACAGATTTTATCGGGGTGTCCTTCCGTGACGGATTCGGACGTGAACAAAGATTTTGCCATTTTTATCGTTCCTTTCAGGTTTTAATTTCACAAAATAAAAAAGCTCCGGTCTCCCGAAGCTTTGATGTGGCTGTTTGCAATCCTCATCTTTCGGAATACTTCCGCAGGATTTGGCACCTTGCACGAAAACTTCGTTCAGGTTGCCGGGCTTCACAGGACCTGTTTCCTCAGCCGCTCTTGATAAGGTTATTCAATTTTCTCTATTATAATCCCCTGCGCGGAATTTGTCAAGCATCCGCAAAAATTTGTCGGATTGCATGATTGCGAAAACCATAGTATAGCAATTTTGTATACTTTGAACGGACTTTTCGGGATCGCGAAAAAAACTTGACGTGTGCGCGTGGGTATAGTATAATAAAGTGTACATGTATACATGTACGGAACCAAGCAAAACAAAAAGAGGAGGCGGTCCGGTATGAAAGCCAGCGAGGCAATGGCGGAATGTTTAAAGAAAGAGCAGATTTCGGTCGTCTTCGGGTATCCGGGCGCGGCTATTTGTCCGTTTTACGATGCACTTTGCGGCACGGAAATCCGGCATATTCTTGTCCGGCATGAGGCAAACGCCGGCCATGCGGCAAACGGGTATGCCCGTATGACGGGAAAACCCGCGGTCTGTATTGCAACCAGCGGTCCGGGTGCGGCAAACCTGCTGACGGCAATTGCCACAGCATATGCGGATTCCATTCCGCTGATTGCCATCACAGGGCAGGTGAACTGCGACCAAATTGGCAGTGATGCCTTCCAAGAGGCGGACATTACCGGCTCTGCGGAACCGTTTGTGAAACACAGCTATCTGGTCAAAGATGCAAAGCAGATTCCGCACATTTTTAAAGAAGCGTTCTATATTGCGGGGACGGGCAGACCGGGACCGGTGCTGATTGATGTTCCCATGGACGTACAGACCGAGGAAATTGAATTTAACTATCCGGAAACGATTGATATTCGCAGTTACCGCCCCACGGCAAAGGGCAACTACGTGCAGATAAAAAAAGTCCTAAAAAAACTGGAAGAAGCCGAAAAACCGCTGATTTGTATTGGCGGCGGCGTGTTTGCCGCAGGCGCGCAGGCGCAAATCCGCGCACTTGCCGAAAAAATGCAGATTCCGGTGATTTCCACTATGATGGGGCTTTCCGTGTTTGAATCGGACAACCCTCTGTTCTTTGGGATGCTGGGTATGCACGGCGTGAAACCCGCAAATACTGCCGTCAATGAATGCGATGTGCTGTTTTTGGTCGGCGCACGCGTCGGCGACAGAGCTGTTCGCACGCCACTGAAACTAGAAAAGCACACCACGATTATTCATATTGATGTAGACCCCGCCGAAATCGGCAAAAACATTCGGGCGGATATTCCGCTGGTGGGCGATGCACGGCTGGTGCTGGAGCAGTTGCTGGAAATGGCACCGGACATGGCGCATAGCGCTTGGCTGGAACGGCTTTCTTCCTTAAAAAGCGAACCGGTATTTGCGCCGGCGGCTTTGGGCACTGTGAACCCGCGGGAATTTCTGCACCGGCTTTCGCAGGAGGCGGCACCGGAAACCACGCTGGTCGCCGATGTGGGCCAAAGCCAAATTTGGGCGGCAAATTTTTATCAAATCAGCAACGGCAGGTTTTTAACGGCGGGCGGCATGGGAACCATGGGGTATTCAGTTCCCGCGGCAATCGGCGCACGGCTTGCGGACCAAACCAAACCTGTGATTGCGGTTTGCGGCGACGGCGCGTTCCAAATGTGCCTGATGGAGCTGGCTACGGCGGTTCAGCACGATGTGGAC
>DBRO01000041.1:0-12128 GCA_002306005.1 Ruminococcus sp. UBA1366
TTTGTAACATTATTGTAATAAATGTACGGCCCATACTAAAAACTGCTATCTCAACTCCGCGAAGGGTTTTATAACATAGAACATGGTTGCATAATAACACAAAGCTTTATTATGAGGAACGATTTTTTTACGTTATTTTTTTGTTCGCTAGTATATTCCTATCACAATGGAAAACAATATAAATACAAATCCGATTCAGCAAAATATTTGGAGGTTTTTATGAAAGCAACAGGTATTGTACGCCGGATTGACGATCTCGGCAGAGTGGTTATCCCAAAGGAAATTAGACGCACCATGCGTATTCGGGAGGGCGATCCGCTTGAAATCTATACAAGCAACGACGGCGAGGTAATCTTCAAAAAGTATTCCCCCATACATGAGTTGTCTGAGGGAGCGACACAAGCCGCAGAAGTGATTTACAAGCTTGGCGGAGCGCCGGCAGTGATTTTCGACCGCGACCACGTTGTGGCAGTTGCCGGAGCGCAGAAAAAAGAGTACAGCGAGCGCAGAATTTCTGCTGCGCTGGAGGACTTGCTGGAAAATAGAAAGACATTTTTCTATAATGGCGATCAAAGCAACCAGATTCAACCCATTGAGGGAATTGGCAAGCATGCGCTGACAATATCACCCATTATCTCTTCCGGAGATGTTACAGGTGCTGTCGCTTTTGTCGCACCGGATAATAGCACCAAGGCAAATGAAAATCAAATGATGCTGACGCAGGCAGCTGCAATGTTCCTGGGCAAGCAAATTGAAGAATAACGGATAGAATTTCATGACGGAATCTATGTCAAAAGCAATAAAAATGCATTGTTGCCGGTCTTTTTTAAAACATTTTTTATCACGGATGAAGATGAGTTTTAGAATAAAACAGTTTCGTGTTGACGGAGCTGTTTTATTCTCGTTTTAGCAGAAGAGAAAAACTGTTTGATTTCGGACTACATTTTGTTTAAAATAGCAATAGGCGTGATAATTTAGAAAAATAAAATACATAAAAAAATTATAAAAGAAATTAAACAGAAACAAATATAAAGCTAAATAAACAAAAATCATAGAGTAAAACAGACAATATTTATATATTGAAAGAAATCGCTGAATGTGTTAAAGAAGCGCAAAGAATATAGAAAAAACTTGACTTACTGCAAAAGTTGAGTATAATAAATAATAATACTATTTCCGTTCTTATCGACACGACTTTGTATAAAGCGGCAAGAAATTGCGCGCTTTATGAGGATTGTTGGACGTTGCGGGACGGCTTTACTGAAAAAGAAGGTGATTGTATGGGCGAATTGATGCAGGAAATGCTGGAGAATAAAACGGCTTTTACAATCCCAATCTTCGGGGGCATTCCGGTTGGACAATCTATTGTAGTTATGTGGGGCGTTATGGCGTTTCTTGTGCTGTTCTCTGTAATTTTTGTCCGGAATTTAAAAGAAGTTCCCACCGGAATGCAGGCAATTCTAGAGTCCTTTATTGGGTGGATGAATAAGTTCTTTTACGAAATTCTCGGAGAAGCCGGTAAGCCTTTTGTACCGTATTTAGGAACGGTTCTGTTATTTTTAGGCGTGGGAAATTTAACCTCACTGGTGGGCATTACGCCGCCGACAAAAAATGTGAACGTTACTGCGGGACTGGCTTTGATGAGCCTATTTATGATTGTTTTTTCTTGTATTTATACGCATGGATTCAAAGGTTGGCTGAAAAGTTTTACTAGACCAGTTGCCATTATTTTGCCGATTAATATTTTGGATATGTTTACAAGACCCCTTTCGCTGTGCGTCCGTCTTTTCGGCAACGTACTGGGCGCATTTATCATTATGGAACTGATTAAGCACATTGTACCGGTGGGTATTCCGGTGATTTTTAGTTTGTATTTTGATATCTTCGATGGGTTGATTCAAGCTTACATTTTCGTTTTTCTCACTTCAATGTTTATGTCGGAGTCGATAGAAAACGGAGAGTAATAGATTTATCAAGAAAAACAAGGAGATGTTTTTATGGGTTTAGTTGCAATTGGCGCAGGTATCGCAGCACTCACTGGTCTGGGTGCCGGAATCGGTATCGGAATTGCCGCATCAAGAGCTTCAGAGGCAATTGCCAGACAACCAGAGGCGAAAGGCGATATTACGAAAACCTTATTGCTGGGCTGTGCGTTTGCGGAAACAACTGCAATCTATGGCTTGGTCGTGGCAATTATGATTCTGTTTACGAATTAACAACGGAGGAATCTCTATGTTTGAACTGAGCTGGGATTTGGTGTGGACGATCCTAAATATCATCATACTGTTCCTGCTCCTGCGTAAGTTCCTGTTTAAGCCGGTTACCGAGCATATGGAAAAGCGAGCCAAAGCAATCGAGGATTCTATTAAGCACGCCGAAAATGTAAACCGGGAAGCCGACGAACTGAAAAGCAAGTACGTACAGGCAGTGGAAGGCGCACGCAGTGAGGCGGATGGAATCTTGCTGGAAGCCAGAAAGAAAGCCACTGCCGAGCACGACGCCGCAGTAGATCAGGCGAAGCTCGATGCCGCACAGGTGCTTGCTGATGCTACCCGTTCGATAGAATCGGAAAAGGCAAGGGCTGTCGCGGAAGCACAGGGCGAAATTGCCGGGCTTGCTGTTTCGACAGCGCGTAAAATTCTGGCGGAAAGCGCCGGTGCAGATTTGGATTCCAAGCTGATGGATCGGTTCTTGGAAGAAGGTGCGACGCAATGACGCTGGCGCAGGATGTTACCTGGGGCAGAGTGCTTTTTGAGGAGAAAATCCCGCAGCAGGAGGTTGCTGATGCATTTGGATTGCTTGGGGATTGTCCGGAGCTGACACAGGCGTTGGTGGATCCAACGGTTTCCGTAAAAGAAAAGCACGCGGTGATTGCGCGCGTTTTTTCAGGAAAGATCGCGGATTTTATACGGCTCATGTGCGATCATAATCAGCTGGAACGGTACCAAGCAGTGTATGAAGCCTATCAGAAATTGATGCTGGACAGTGCGCAGATTGCCGAGGCGGAGCTTTGCTATGCAACAAAGCCTTCCGAGGAGCAGCTGGATAAGCTGAAAGCGATGATTTGCCGGAAATTCGAGAAAAAAGGCGTTGCGCTTACCCTGCGGGAGGAGCCGGCGCTGTTAGGCGGATTTGTTTTAAAAGTCGGGGACTACGAGTTCGACCGCAGTATAAAAAACAGCCTTTCTATGATTCATAAAAGGCTGATTCGGAGGTGAGCGATATGGCGGGAATCCGTTCCACGGAGATTATTTCTGTGCTAAAGAGCGAAATTTCCGGTTATCGTACGGTTTCGGAAATGACGGAAACCGGAACAGTCGTAAAAATCGGCGACGGTATCGCGGAGATTTACGGGCTGGAAAACGTAATGTACGGCGAGCTTGTGGAGTTTGAAACCGGCGTAAAGGGCATTGTTCAGAATCTGGAAACCAAAACCATCGGCGTGGTGCTGTTGGGTACGGATTACGGTCTGGGCGAAGGCTCCAAGGTGACGCGCACGGGCAAGAAGGCAGGCGTGCCGGTTGGCTCGGCGTTAATTGGTCGTGTAGTAAACGCACTGGGCGCGCCGATTGACGGCAGGGGCGAAATCAAAGCGGAGGACTTCTTCCCGATTGAGAATGAAGCACCGGGTGTTGTAAAACGCAAATCCGTGAGTGTGCCGTTGCAGACGGGTATCTTGTCGATTGATACAATGTTCCCGATTGGTCGCGGACAGCGCGAGCTGATTATCGGCGACCGCCAGACGGGAAAAACTTCAATTGCTGTGGATACGATGCTCAACCAAAAAGGACAGGATGTCATTTGCATTTATGTTGCAATTGGACAGAAGGCCTCTACGGTAGCGAAAATCGTTTCTACTTTGCAAAAATACGGAGCGATGGAGTATTCTATCGTCGTTTCGGCGACGGCAAGCGAGCTTGCGCCGATTCAGTATATTGCGCCCTATGCCGGCACGGCAATGGCGGAGTATTTTATGAGCCAGGGCAAGGACGTTCTCATTATCTATGATGATTTATCCAAGCACGCTGTGGCTTACCGCGAAATGAGTTTGCTCTTACAGCGTCCGCCGGGCCGGGAAGCCTATCCGGGCGACGTGTTCTATCTGCATTCCAGACTGCTGGAGCGTTCCTGCCGGCTGGCAGAACAGTACGGCGGGGGTTCGATTACGGCACTGCCGATTATTGAGACGCTTGCGGGCGATGTTTCCGCGTATATTCCGACAAACGTAATTTCCATTACGGACGGACAGATTTTCTTAGAGAGCGAGCTGTTCTTCTCCGGCGTGCGTCCGGCGGTCAATGTGGGACTTTCTGTTTCCCGCGTGGGCGGTGCGGCGCAAACCAAGGCGGTGAAGAAAGTTGCCGGAAGCCTGAGAATTGATTTAGCACAGTTCCGCGAAATGGAAGTCTTTACGCAGTTTAGTTCCGATTTGGACAAAACAACAAAGGAACTGCTGGACCACGGCAACCGGCTGGTGGAACTGCTCAAACAGCCTCTGTACGAGCCGAAGCCCGTGTATGAGCAGACCATTCTGCTTTGTGTGGCGAATGCGCGAATTTTGTTGGATATTCCCGTGGCAAAAATTCGGGAATTCTGCAAGGGTATGCTGAATTATTTCCGCGATGAGCACAAGGATATTGTGGATGAAATTCAAAGCACAAAACTGCTCTCGGACGAGAATGCGGAGAAAATTCGCACTTATGCAAAAGAATACAAAAATAAAAGCGGCTATAGCGGAATTCCCCAGCAGGAGGAATAACCGCACGAAAATATAAACGGGAGGTTTGGTTATGGCGGGCGTTACCGAAATTCGCATGAGAATGAACAGCGTGCGGGATATTATGAAAATTACCAACGCCATGTATCTGATTTCCTCCTCTAAGCTGAAAAAAGCACGGAAGATGCTGCAGGCAACCGAGCCGTATTTCAATAAATTGCAGACGACGATTCACCATATTCTGGTGCATTCGCCCAGCTTGGAGCACCCGTATTTTGAGAAAGAAAAAGAGGCGGCGGCGGATCATGTTCCAAAACGCGGTTTTTTGGTGATTACCGCGGATAAGGGACTTGCCGGTGCGTATAACCACAATGTCATCAAGCTGGCGGAAAGCAAGATCGACAACCATTGCCGGAATGTGATTTTCCCCGTGGGGCAGATGGGTAGAATGTATTTTGCCAAAAAAGGCTACCAGCTTTGCCCGGATTTTTACTACACGGTGCAGAATCCGGATATGTACACGGCGGGGCCGGTCGCGAATACTCTGCTGGATTTGTATAACAACGGTGAGCTGGACGAAATCTATGTGGTGTTCACCAAAATGGTCACGTCCATGAAGTGCGAGGCGTTTATCCGAAAACTTTTACCGCTGAAAAAAGAGAATTTTTTGGATGAGGAGCTTCCCTTTGACGGCAGTTATACCACGAATTATGTGCCGGATGAGCATACTGTGCTGAATTATCTCGTGCCGAATTACGTCAAGGGCTTGATTTTCGGGGCGTTGGTGGAGTCGTTTTCCAGCGAACACAACGAGCGCATGATGGCGATGGATGCCGCGACAACCAGCGCAAAGGATATGATTAAGGAACTTTCCCTGCAATATAACCGCGCAAGGCAGGCGGAAATTACGCAGGAAATCACAGAAATTTCAAGCGGTGCAAAGTCGTTGGGCAAGTAGCCGCGCTTGAATTTTACAAGGAATGGTGGTACGGCAGATGGAGAATACAAGCAAGGGCAAGGTTGTGCAGGTTCTGGGACCTGTTGTGGACGTTGCGTTTGAGGATACCAAGCTTCCGATGATAAAGGACGCGCTGGAGGTTTCTGTCGGCGGCAGAACGCTTGTGATGGAAGTCGCACAGCATATGGGCAACGGCGTTGTGCGNNAAAGTCCCCGTGGGAAAGGCAACGCTCGGCAGAATGTTCAACGTGCTGGGACAGCCGATTGACGAGGGCGAAGCCGTGGAAGCGGACGATTTGTGGGAAATTCACCGCGATGCGCCGGCATTTGCAGATCAAAGTCCGGTTGTGGAAATTCTGGAAACCGGCATTAAAGTCATTGATTTATTAGCACCGTATGCCAAGGGCGGTAAAGTTGGTTTGTTCGGCGGCGCAGGCGTGGGAAAAACCGTGCTGATTCAGGAACTGATTCGTAATATTGCAACCGAGCATGGCGGCTATTCCATTTTTACCGGCGTGGGCGAACGCTCCCGCGAGGGCAATGACCTGTGGGTGGAGATGAAAGAATCCGGCGTTATTGAAAAAACCGCGCTGGTGTTCGGACAGATGAACGAACCGCCCGGAAGCCGTATGCGTGTGGCGCAGACAGGGCTTACCATGGCGGAATATTTTCGCGATAAAGAGCATCAGGACGTGCTGTTGTTTATTGATAATATTTTCCGTTATGTGCAGGCAGGCTCCGAGGTTTCGGCATTGCTGGGCAGAATGCCCTCCGCCGTGGGTTATCAGCCCACGCTGGCGAGCGAAGTCGGCGAACTGCAAGAGCGGATTACCTCTACAAAGAACGGTTCAATTACTTCTGTTCAGGCGATTTATGTGCCGGCGGATGACCTGACGGACCCCGCGCCGGCAACGACGTTTGCGCATTTGGATGCAACGACGGTGCTATCCCGCAAAATTGTGGAGCAGGGCATTTATCCGGCGGTGGATCCGCTGGAATCGACTTCCCGTATTTTGGAGCCGGACGTGGTGGGCGAGGAGCATTACCGCGTGGCGCGCCAGACACAGGAGCTTCTCCAGCGTTATAAGGAATTACAGGATATTATCGCTATTCTCGGTATGGAAGAACTGGACGAGGAAGATAAGCTGGCGGTTTACCGCGCCAGAAAGATTCAGAAATTCCTTTCCCAGCCGTTTAACGTGGCGGAGAATTTTACCGGCTTAAAGGGACGGTATGTGCCGTTGAAGGAAACAATTCGCGGCTTTAAAATGATTATCAGCGGCGAGCTGGACGATTTGCCGGAGGCTGCGTTCCTGATGGCGGGTACGATTGACGATGTCATTGAAAAGGCAAAGAAAATGGAAAGCTAGTTTTTGCAAACATTGTACGGAAGGAGTGGCGGTATGCCGAGGCAGACTTTTTTTCTGGAAATCATCGCGAGCGACCGGTATTTCTTTAAGGGCGAATGCGAAAGTCTGGTGTTCCCCGCGATTGACGGCGAATGCGGTGTGCTGGCAAACCACGAAGCCATGGTAACGGCACTCAAAGCCGGAGAACTGCGATTTCTTGCGGACGGGCAGTGGCATTATGCCGCAGTGAGTGACGGGTTTACGGAAATTACCCCTAAAGCAGTGACGATTCTTGCCGATACGGTGGAACTGCCGGAGGAAATTGACGTAAAACGCGCTGAGGCGGCAAAAAAACGTGCCGAGGCACGCTTGCGCCAAAAACAAAGCATGATGGAGTACTATCACACGCAAGCATCGCTGAACCGCGCTATGAACCGGCTGCGGGTTTCGGCAAAACACAGGCACGAAATTTAGCGAAAAAAAGCCGTTGAAATCTTCTTAGGAATATGCTATAATCAAACTGTCAGAGATTGCTTTCTGGCAGTTATGTTTTTTATAAAAGGACGGATCCGTTATATCATGAACGTTTTGTTTTTCTTAAAGCCAAAAAGCGAGGTTGCATACCTGCACGAGGACAGTACGGTACGGCAGGCACTAGAAAAAATGCGCCACTACGGTTACAGTGCGATTCCTTTGATAGATGAGGAAGGACGTTACGCCGGCACAGTGACAGAAGGCGACTTTTTGTGGTACATACTCAAATGCCGTGCATCGGGTATTGAGGGAACAGAGCATATTCTGGTGCGTGACATGGAGAAGAAAACACAGAATCTCAGCGTAAATGTCAATGCCAAGCTGGAGGATTTACTGCTGATGACGATGAACCAGAATTTTGTCCCTGTAACGGATGACCGAGGGATTTTTATCGGCATCGTAACACGTAAGGATATCCTCAGTCATTTTTATCAAAAAGCCATGGATTATAAAAACGTAAAAGCGTAAAGCGTTGTTTTACGAATTTTTCGGGGNNGGTTCGTTTCTTAGGCGCTTTCTTCAGCATAGGTTTGGGTTAGGGAATTGCGCTGATAGTGGTTTCCCTTAGTAATATCGGGAAGGAAAACGGTGCAAAGCGCTTGTCCTGCTTTATTGGAGAGGACGAGCGTTTCACCTTTTTTGAGGGAGAAGCTGGCGGAGAATTTGCCCAGTGCATCGGTTTGTGCGTAATTATCGCAGTAGACGGTGTAGCTTTCGCCCGCCGCGAGCATTACATTTGGAAGCTTTTGTTTCTTTGGGGTATCGGGCGAATCACTGATGTAGCAATCTCCCAGATAGATGGATTTCGTTCCGGGATTGGTAATCACAAAGCTGTCGCCGGTGCCGGCATAGCTGATTTGTGAAATCACCGGCTGTGCAGTGTTGTCGGGTTCTAGCACAAGGGATACCTGCACAATGCCCTCAATCCCATCCTGCGCGGTGAGCGTGAGTGTGGGAGTTGTGATTTTTGCATCGTTTACCAGCCAGTGCGAAAAACGATAGCCATCGGCGATTTGTGCGGTCATCTGCGTTTTGAGTTCGTTGAAATAAAATCCGGAAAAATCCGTGCTGTCGGGTAAAATCTCACAGGAATTCACGGAAATCAAAGCATTTGCGGTTGCCGCGCACTGCACGGTGTAACCGTCCGCACCCACTCCCAAATACGTTTGCACCTGCTGCCGGATTTGCGCGGGCCGTTCCGCGGCAAAGTTCAGGATGCGTTCCACATCTCCGGCAACATAACTTAAGCTGGACCATGTTCCTTGCAGCTGGATACCATACAGAAAATTATACTCCAACTCATTTTGCCGTGCGGATTCTTTTTCCCGCACGGTTTTTTCTACGTTCTCATAAGAAAATGCACGGTTGGATAAATCACAGAAAATGCGGGCGAATTCCAGCCGGATATCCTCGCGTTTCAGCATGGCGTCAAGCAGGGCGGCGCGGTTGTCACCGGGGTTTAAAATCCGCCCAAGCGAATCGGTATCCACGCTTTTTCCGTATAAACCCATGCCAAAATCCGTGTCGAACAGCAACCAGCGCCATTTTCCATCCGTGGATTCAGAACCATCCACGGCTTCGCCGTAATAGCGGTAGACTTTGTAATTCCCGCCGGGCCAGTCCTCGTTGGCAATATAGGTTTGTATCGCATAATAGTACAGAAAGTTTTCTACATCCATGCGGGTTTCCAATTCGGCAAAAACAGCGTTGTCCGTTAGGTCTTTATCTGCATAAGCATACAGCGCATCATAATCCGCAATTGCCTGTGCGTTGAGCGGGTCGGTTTCATCGGTTTCCTTGTAGCCCTCTCCGCCGCTTAAAATCGCCCAGTCGCCGCTTTCCGTACCGTATTTATCATCAAAATAATTATCATCAAAAACTTGGTGCAGCCAGGCAAAGCCGTAATATTCCCCGTTTAAAAAAACCGCACAGGGAACTGCCTGCTGGGTGTCCTCCAGCGGGGTTTGCCTTGCACATTCAGTAATTGCCTCATCCCGCAAAAATGCAAACGGGTTGTCGTTTGCATTGTTTCGCAGAACAAGACGGTCGGATTCTGCCATGACTGTTTCGTCCGCACGCAGGGATTCGCCGTTGAAAAAATCATATGCAAACTTCGGGTTGTCCGCATCGTATTCCGCACGGGCGAACAGCTTGATGGATTTCTGCGCCATATCGCGCGACCAGCCGCCCGCAACGCGAATGCCGGTATTCTGGGATAACAACAGGTTTCCGCTGCTGTCAAACGCCTCCACATAGGCTTCTCGTTCGGATTCTTTCCCGCGGAGGTTATAGTTTGCCGGTGCGGGTGGGTCGGGGTCGTTGTCGCCGGATTCACGCATATAGTCATCGCGCAGCTTGCCGGGAACAAAAATCCCTGTTTCGTAATCGTAAAGGTTTTTCGGGTCTGTGGAAACAGAAAACACATAGGTATTAAACCGTTCCGTGATGCCTTCGCCCACAAAATAGCTGTGTGTAATGGTATCCGTATTGCCTGCGGCGGTTTTTCCGCAAGCTTTGATGGTATAACTGCAAATGTTCTCCTCGCCGGCTGTTAAATCAATCGGTTCCGTGTAGCAGATTGCTGTTTTTGAAGTTGCCGGATCGGTGGAATCGGTGGTGTAGTAAATTTCTGCAATACCGGATTCGCTCGCAGTCAGCGTGAGGGAAACGGTTTCGCTGTAAAAGAAATGTTCGGCGGAAAACAAAATTGCACCGGTGGACTGCTCTTGAACGGTGCCGGCTTGTTCGGCAACGGTGCGGGCGGTGTTGTTGTACGGAATTTTCCCGCTTGCGAAAACCAGCGCACCCAACAAGCCCGCAAGAACAATTCCCAATAGAATCAGTGCTTTTATGCTGCGCACTTTCACAAAAACCGCCTCTTTTCTTTGCAGGATGGTTTTATTTTAGCAGAAAATAGAGAAAAAGAAAGCGAAAATTGCGGGATTTTTATGTATTTTTCATAAAATATTTTTCTTATTCTCCGGGCTTGCTGAAAATATGCTAAAATGAATCCAATGCAATGGTTTACGAAATTCTTACGAAAAGCAAGCATGATTGACGGAACTTTTTTACTTGCCGTCATAAGGTTGTCACAAAACAGGCTATAATGAAAGAAAGACAAACAAAAGAAATTGCTTCGGGAGGGTGATTGTATGAGTACAGATACGGAATATTCGCTGCCGGTACGGCATGAGTTAAAAATTCGGATCAGCCGCGCAGAGTATGAACTGCTTTGCGGGCGGTTCGCGGCAGTGATGGCACGAGATCCTTATGCGCGGGAGGGCGGGGATTATACCATTCGCAGTTTGTATTTTGACGATGCGGCAAACAGCGCGTATGCGGATAAAATCAATGGGATCCGCGATCGAAAGAAGTACCGGATTCGGATTTACAACAACAGCGACGGTGTGATCCGGCTGGAATGTAAGGAGAAGTTCGGAAAGTACGTCAGCAAGCGTTCTGCGCCGCTAAGCAGGGAAGAATGTGAGAGCTTGATTGACGGCGACTATGCGCCGCTCTATCACCGCACAGAGGACGTTTGCCGCGAACTGCTGGCATTGCACTGCGCGCGGGGGCTTTCTCCTAAGGTTGTGGTGGATTACGAGCGGGAAGCGTTTGTCTATCCGGCATCCAAGGTGCGGATTACGTTTGATAAAAATTTGCGCGCCGCGGGGCTGGAAAGCTATGATATTTTTGATCCGGATTTGCTGAGCATCAGCACGTTTTCCGATGGCGGTGTTATTTTGGAAATGAAGTATGACAAAGTTTTGCCGGAATTCATTGCACGGCTTTTGCCAAAGGGAATTGCCGCACCAACGGCGAATTCCAAGTACTGTATTTGTCTGGAGCGCCTCAACAGCATGGCGTTTGGAAGATAAAAAATGAAATGCCGGCAACCCCGGCAGAACGGAGTGTTACCCATGATAAACGGGATTGTACAGGATTTAAAGGACAGCATTTCTCAAACTGGCTTGGTAGAAAATCTCACGCCGTCGCACGTAACGGTCGTGATGCTAACCTCGCTCATCTGCGCGATTGTGATTTACCTGATTTATAAGAATTTCTACCGCGGTGCGGTTTACAGTGAGAATTTTAACATACTCAACGTGATGATGACGCTGATTACCTCTTTTGTGATTATGACGATTTCTACAAATCTGGTGCTTTCGCTCGGCATGGTCGGTGCACTTTCCATCGTGCGTTTCCGTTCCGCGGTGAAGGACCCGCTGGACATTGGCTTTTTGTTCTGGGCGATTGCCGCAGGCATTACCTCCGGTGCGGGACTGTATCCGCTGGCTTTGGTGGGAACCGTGATTGTTGCCATTGTGTATGTGGCGTTTACGCTGATTGTGAAGGGCAAAACGACTTTTCTGTTGGTGGTGAAATACACCGATGAGGCGGCATCCACAGTGGACAGCGTTGCGGCGCAAATTGGCGGAACACTGAAAAGCCGCACGGCGTTTGGCGGCATGAACGAGCTGACTTTGCAGATCAAAGCGCAAAGCGCGGATACATCTTTTGTTGCAAAAATGAATGGCATTCAAGGAGTTAACAGCACCGTGCTGATGGA
>DBRO01000041.1:12191-12344 GCA_002306005.1 Ruminococcus sp. UBA1366
ATATCTAGCAAAGGCGCTTGGCGCGCCGATAAAGCGCAAACTTTCCCGCGAAAGAATTGTCATGAATTTGTCCTTACCCGGACAGATATCTGGCAAAGGCGCTTGGCGCACCGATAAAATGCAAACTTCCCTGAGAAAAAATTGTCACGAATT
>DBRO01000122.1:0-1606 GCA_002306005.1 Ruminococcus sp. UBA1366
AGCGCAGAAGCGCTGTATGCCTTTGATTACCGCCCTGCGTGCCGAGGGCTACTGGGTGGAATACGACCTTGTGGGCAGGGGTCTGAAAGCGCAAATGAAATACGCAGATAAGATCAATGCGCGCTATACAATGGTCGTCGGCGAAAACGAGCTTACAGAAAATGTTGCAAAGTTGAAAAACATGAAAACGGGCGAACAGAGCGAACTTGCCCTGAACGAACGGTTTGCGGAACGCTTTTCAGCAATTTATATGGCGGAACTGCTGGGCGGCGGAATCGGCGCAGAAAGTGTGTGAGTTGTGCAGATGGACGATATCAAGTTTCGTGATGCGGTTCTTTCGGATGCGGCGGCAATTTGCGAATTGAGCCGCACGGCACTTGGCTACGAATGCAGCGAGCAAAGCACGGAACAGACGCTGGAGAAATTATTACAAAAGCCGTGGCATAAAATGATAATTGCCGAGGTTAACGGCAAAGTGGCGGGGTATCTCCACGCGGAGGACTACCAAACGCTGTACGCGCCGCCCATGAAGAATATAATGGGCATTGCCGTTTCGGCGGAATTTCGGAGAATGAGTATCGGCAAACGGCTGCTTTGCGCCGCAGAGGACTGGGCAATGGCAACCGGTGCGGCAGGAATCCGGCTGGTTTCCGGCATGGACCGTACCGGAGCGCACCTGTTTTATGAGCGTTGCGGATATTACAATCGAAAAAGCCAGAAAAATTTTGTAAAAATCTTTTAGGATATAGATTATGAAAAAAGAGGAGAATCCAATATGGCAGATACCATGAAAGGGCTGCGCCGTACCCATTATTGCGGCGAAGTGACTGAACCGGAGAACATCGTAACGGTGTGCGGTTTTGCGTCCAAGGTGCGGGATTTGGGCAACCTGATTTTTATCGATTTGCGCGACCGCACGGGCATTGTGCAGCTTTCGTTTAACGATACCACCGACCGCGCGGTGTTTGAAAAAGCGCAGACCGTGCGCGGCGAATTTGTGCTGATGGCACAGGGACGGGTGATTTTGCGCGAAAAACCCAATCCGGAGCTTGCCACAGGCCGTGTGGAAATCCTTGTAACGGATTTGCGCGTGCTTTCCAAAGCGCAAACCCCGCCGTTTGAGGTTTGTGCCTCCGAAAAAGTAAACGACGAACTGAAACTGCGCTATCGTTATCTCGATTTGCGCAACCCCAAACTGACGAAAAATCTGCTCATGCGGCATGAAATTGCAAAAGCCGCACGGGAATACTTCTACCGCAACGATTTTGTGGAAATTGAAACACCCATGCTGATTCGTTCCACGCCGGAGGGCGCACGGGANNTCCCCGCAAATTTACAAACAGCTTTGCATGATTGCCGGACTTGACCGGTATATTCAGTTGGCACGGTGCTTTCGCGATGAGGATTTGCGCGCCGACCGCCAACCGGAATTCACGCAGATTGATTTAGAAATGTCCTTTGTGGACGTGGATGATATTTTGGAAATGGCGGAAGGCTTTGTAAAGGAAGTGTTTGAAAAAGTCCTGCATCGGGAAATTTCCACCCCCCTGCCACGCCTGACATTTGCGGACGCGATGAACCGCTACGGCAGTGACAAGCCCGATAC
>DBRO01000122.1:1680-19859 GCA_002306005.1 Ruminococcus sp. UBA1366
GACAAGCTGACCGAACACGCCCGCGGTATTGGCGCAAAAGGACTTGCCTATATTCGCTGGACGGAGGAAATGCCTGCTTGTTCGTTCGGGAAATTCCTGAAAGACGGCGAGCTGGACAAGCTGACGGCGGCACTGGGCATGAAACGCGGCGACGTGGCATTTATTGCGGCGGATAGGGACAAAACCGTCCTGCCCGTGCTGGGCGCACTGCGGCAGATTGCCGCCAAAAAGCTGGATTTGATTCCCGCAGAGCAGTTCAATTTCCTATGGATTACGGAAATGCCGTTCTTTGAACTGGACGAGGAAAGCGGCGAATGGCTTGCCATGCACCATCCCTTCACCATGCCGATGGAGGAGTGCTTGGATGATCTGGATACGGATAAATCCCGCGTGCGGGCGAAGGCTTTTGATTTAGTCCTCAACGGCACGGAGCTTTCCAGCGGCTCCATTCGCATTACAGACCCGGAATTACAGCAGAAAATGTTTGAACTGCTGGGACTTTCGGACGAGGAAATCGCGGCGAAATTTGGCTTTCTGGTAGATGCCTACCGGTATGCCTCCCCGCCGCACGGCGGTATGGGCATTGGACTGGACCGCCTTGCCATGGTGATGTGCGGTGCGGATAGTCTGCGGGATGTCACTGCGTTCCCTAAAGTGCAGAACGCAAGCGAACTGATGAGCGCTTGTCCGGCTGAGGTGGATGAGAATCAACTGGCTGATTTGGGGATTTCTGTTGTGGAAAAATAACGGCAAAACTTTGTCGGTTCAAACAAAATATTTAACAAACCTATGTGCAGCTTGCCGTTTTTTTGTGAAATCCTGGTGAGAAGTCTATACACAACGGTTAAATTTTTGTATAATAAAGTCCGGTGCCGGAAATGCTTCGGCACCGGATTCTTCTGCCATGGAGGCTAATTATGAGTTCAACACAGCAACGATATATTTATGTGGTGCTTACCCAGACCGGCACGCGGATTGCGCGGATTATTAAGCTTTTCACCCGCGCGCCGTATAATCACACGTCTATTTCCAGCGATGCGGAACTGCGGAGCATTTACAGCTTTGGACGCAAACACAAGGAACGTCCCTTGCCGAGCGGTTTTGTGGACGAAACGGGCGTGGGCGTTTTTGAGATGTTCAATTCCATTCCGTGCGAAATTTATGCGTTCGCCGTCACGGATGAGCAATTTGCATCCTATGAGGCAATGATTTTGCACTTTAAGCGCAAAAACGACCACTACGGCTACAATGTGCTGGGTTTGCTTGCGCTGGCATTTGGCATTCCCGTTTATCGAAAAACACGCTTTGTCTGTTCCCAGTTTGTTGCCTACATATTAACCGAATGCCGGATTGCATCTTTTCGGAAAAATCTCTGCCTTGTCAAGCCTGATGATTTCCGGTATCTGCACAACGCAAAACTGGTTTACAAAGGCGACATGAAGAAATTTTCGCTGGAAGCCGTGCTTGGTGCAAGCTTGCAGCACGCCTAAAATGAGGGAATCCATTTGCAATATTTTCTGCTCTATTTGGCGGTAATCAATCTGGCTGCCGCCGCAGTGACCATTCATGACAAGCGCGCGGCAAAAAAACACCGCTGGCGCGTGCCGGAAAAAACCCTGCTGCTGCTTGCCGCGGCAGGCGGGGCGCTTGCGATGTACGTAACCATGCTTACCATCCGGCACAAAACAAAGCACGCAAAATTTATGCTGGGGATTCCGGCTATTTTGGGACTGCAGTTCTTGTGCATTTTTTTGTTTTTTTCGCTTGGGAAACTAAATTTAATTAAATTTTGGGTTAATTGTAATTGTAAATCTTTTATTAATTCATTCCAAAAATACGGATCGTTATGTGAAAATAACGTTTTCTAAATGATTGTTTCGTATGTGTATGGTGAATATGCCTAAAATATTTCCGGTATTATATTGCAGTTTGATTATTGACACCTTAATATAGTTTTGTTATGATTACAATAAAGCCATTTGTATTTTGTTGTTTTCCGTCGTGTTGTTAAGCACAATGCGCTGTGTTGCGGATGACAACGATGTTTTATTTGTAAAAATAAAACAATCCTAGTAATGCTCAATTATTAAAGGAGGTTTCTGAATGAAGAAGGCAAAGAGAATTCTCGCCGGTGTGGTTGCCATGGCATCTGTCTTTTCCGTTACCGCTTGCGCGAGCAAGGATGACTCTTCCCAAAACATTAAGGACATGAACACCGACCAGAAAGCCACAGCCGATGATGCTTTTGAAAGTGCAAAAACAGAATATCCCGACCTAGTGGATGTAGAACTTGAAAACAAGACCATCAAGTGGATGGCGCATTACGATATTAACCCGACCGAGGGCAAGGTAATGCCGCCGGATATTTATCTTTTCCAGGAAAAATACGGCGGAACGATCGAGTATGTGCGAACAACGTGGGATAACCGCTATACCGACCTTGCAAATGCGGTCATGAGCGGCGATGCACCGGATTTCTTCCCCGCGGATGATATGGACACCTTCCCGAAGGGTGCAATCATGGCAATGTTCCAGCCGATTGATGACTATGTAGCGTTGGATTCTGAGCTTTGGGCGGATTCTAAAAAATCCAGTGATGCGTTTGTATTCAACGGCAAGCATTATGTTGCGGTCATTGAGACGACTCCGAACTATGTTTGCGTTTACAATACCAACACGATTGAGGAAGCAAACTTGGACGATCCTGCTGAACTGTTTGCAAAGGGCGAATGGAATTTGGATATCTTTGCGGAAATGTGCCGTGAATTTACCAATTCCTCCGAGGATAAGTACGGACTGGACGGTTATTGGTATCAGAATGCGATCATGCAGACTTGCGGACTGCCTTTGGTTACGCTGGAAGACGGTAAACTTGTCAGCAATATTGAAGATGCCGCAATTGAAAAAATTGAGAATTACATGTACGACCTGCAAAAAGACAGCGTCGTTTACCCGCGTTATAAAAACGAATGGGCGACCAGAGACAACGGTACAACGGGTGCTGGTATTGCTTCCGGCTTAACCCTGTTTGTTCCTGTGGGCCTGTGGGCGTTGGAGGATGTTCCGGAAAAAACCGCACAGTTCGGCGATGTTAGTTCGGGCGAAGTGATGTTTGTTCCTATGCCGGACGATACCGACAACGAGCCTTACTATGTCAGTGCACGCGTAAACGGCTACAATATCTGCACCAACGCGCCCAATCCGGAAGGCGTTGCTGTGTATCTCAACTGCAAGCAGATTGCAAACCAGAGCGAAGAAGTTAACCAAATTACCGTTGACCAGCTGATGAACGAATACGGCTGGACGGAAGAAATGGTGGAAATGCGCCAGACCGTTTATGATATGGCTGCGGCAAATCCTGTGTTTGAGTTCTATCAAGGCATTTCGGGCGAAGTAGACGCGCAGATGTTGGAAATCACGCAGGCTACAATGATGTCCGATCCGGAAAAACAACAGACTTGGGCTGTGATCCGCGATGAGAAAAAGACGGGATTGAAATACCTGCTGGACGAAGCAAACAGCAATATCAAGACCGAACCTACCGCTTAAATTTTTACAAAACCTACAACAGCAGCCGCAAAATTTTGTGGCTGCTTGTTATTTTGTCCGATAAAACCTAGCTATGCTTTGTACAATTCGCTGATTTTTTATGAAATAAGGAAAATATCTAATAAAAAGCATGGACATTTCAACCGTTTTCGTATATGATGATAATAGATTAAAACAGGAGGTTTTTCATATGGGTGTTTCAGCAACAAAAAAATACATTGCAGAAGCTGCCGGCACGGCAATTCTTGTCCTGTTCGGCTGCGGCACGGCGGTGTTTTCCGGCGGCAATATTGTAGCCACGGCACTGGCGTTTGGGCTTTCCATTATCATTGCGGCGTATACGGTCGCAAAGGTATCCGGCTGTCATGTGAATCCGGCGGTTTCATTCGCAATGTATCTGGACGGAAAAATGTCCCTCGCGGATTTCATTGGGTATGTCATCGGACAAATTGTGGGTGCCATTGTGGGTGCCGGTTTGGTGTTCATCATGAAATTAACCATGTCCAGTGATTATATGGAGGATCATGATAGCATCGGCGCAAACGGTTTCGGTGAACATTCTACTTGGGATATCAGCTGGGGCGGCGCATTAATTGCGGAAATCGTTCTGACTCTCATTTTTGTACTGGTTGTGATTGCGGTTACGGAAAATAAGAAAACTGCACCAAAAGCCCCGATTTATATCGGTGTTGCGCTTATGTTTGTGCATTTGCTCGGCATTGGCATCACCGGAACTTCTGTCAACCCGGCAAGAAGTATCGGTGCTGCAATTTTCTCCGGCGGCGATGCACTTGCACAGCTTTGGGTGTTTATTGTTGCCCCGATGGTCGGCGCACTGCTTGCGGTTCTTGTGAATCGCCTGCTCGTTCGCGGCTCAGACGATTAATTTTGCGAAACTACATACAAAACGCCGTACGCTCTAACCAGCGTGCGGCGCTTTTTCGTACGGGATCAACCCGTATCATAATTCGTACAAAAAAATCCGAACACGCCATCCAGATGGATGTTGTTCGGATTCTTCCTGTTTGGTGCGGATAACAGGAGTTGAACCTGCACCGAGTTGCCCCGACTGGCACCTGAAGCCAGCGCGTCTGCCAATTCCGCCATATCCGCATATTTTGGGGAACTCCTGAAAGCTCCCCGAAATGTCACTTGACTATTATAGCATATTTCTTTTTCAAATACAAGGCTTTTGCAAAAAAAACTATGAATTTTTTCTGAAAAAGCGCGAGGATTATTCCGGTGCCTGCGTGGTTAAGAAGTCCTGATACACATAGCCTTCCTGTCCCTCAAAGCTTACCAGATACCAACCATCCGCAAAACTGACGGTCTGTACTGCCGCGCCATCCGCCAGCGTAAGAATCGCATAACTCGAATCCCAATCCGGCTGCGAACGCAGATATACATATCCTACAACATACATCGTGGATGCCGTAAACTCCGTCGTGGAATCCGGTTCATCCGTTTCTTCCGGTGCGGTGGTTTCCGATTCTTCCGTCTTGTCCGGCGCCGTGGTTTCATCCGATTTGGTAGTCTTTTCGCCCGTTTTTGTTGTTTCTTCCGTCGCGGTGGTTTCGCCCGATGCTTCAGGCTTTCCCGTTGTGCTCACCGTACCCGTGTACATACCCGTGGGAACTTCATGCGTTTCCTGCCCAAACAACCCCCGCGCAATCATAATTACAACGCCCACTACCACGATGGACACGATCAGCATAGCAAAAACCCCCGCACGATTGGCAGATTTTTTTGCATAAATGCTTCGATTTTTCTTTTGTACCCTTTGCTGATTTGGTCTTTGTGCCATAAATCCAGTGAATGCCCCTTTCGTTTATCCAATCCAGAAATTCTTATTATCCTCAGCGAACTGTACACCCAGTTGCTTTTCGGCAAAAAAATCCGTAATTTCCTGCCGGAGTGCCGCATCCGCTTCCTGTTCCAGCCAAAGCGATTGCTGCCCGCACGCATCCCGTAAATGCACCGTTATGCCGCGCGGTGCAAGCTGCGCTTTCAGCTCAATTATATCACCGATGGATGCACATTTTTTCATAATGATTCTCTCTTTCTGCCGATTATTTCTTTATGGTTTTAACCTCTGAAAACTTTCCATAATACCTCACATCATCCGCAACCTTGTAGGCCCGCACCGCAATGCGCTCCGTATTGTTTGGATTTTTAATCGTATACGTAAGATTTTTACAGCTTACCACCGCAATGCGTGTGTATTTCTTTGTTTTTGGGTCGTATCTGCAAACTTCATAAGCGGAAGAACGCGCAACTTTTTTCCAAGAAACCACAACAGTTTTGCCGGATTTTTTCAATGTCAATCCGCTTACCTGTGCCGGACGTGTTGTTATTTCAATTTCGTTTGTGTATTCGGAATAATAATTTCGTCCTGCCACCGTCTTATATGCCCGAACTTTATACGTATCGCGCTGTGCTGTTGTTAAGTTTTTGATCGTCAAGCTGGTGTCGGTTGTACTTAGATATTTTTCAAATTGCCCCGTGGCGGTGTTTTGCTTATAGACCCAATAACCCGTCACGCCCGATGCGCCCGTCCACTTCATCGTAATCGAGCTGGTCGTGCAAGAAGTGTATTGCAAATCTTTTGCGTAATTCGGCGCAGTGGATGCCTTTAATCCATCTGTATACGTTCCATAAAAGAGTGTACCAGCGACATCTTTCACTGCACGAATACTGAACGTATAGGTCTTGTTTCGTTTCAGATTCTTTACAAGATACTCTTTTGAGGTTGTGGAACCGATATAAGTATGTTTCTTTGTCTTGGTATCATAATAATAGATCCGATACTGTGTCGCGCCCGAAACCCCACTCCAAGCAAGCCGAATGGTACTTGGCGAACTAGCCTTCACAGTAAAATTCGCAGGTGCAGTCGGCTTTGTTGCAGCTTGTATTGTAATTCCGCTTGCAAGCAATCGCGAACTGCCGTTGTTTACATACTCATTTACTTTGAACTTGTAGGTTTTATTTTTGGATAGCCCCGTCAGCGTTGCGGATTCCGTAGTAACTGTTTTAATGTAAGTATAGTCTTTTATGGAAGAATTATACACATATATACGGTATCCATCGCACGCGCCGCCTTTTTTCCACGTTAGTTTTACCGTGGTTGCCGTATAGGACGAAACCGCTAGATTCTTGACGGATTTGGGATGGGTATGGTAGGCAAGCGCTTCGCTATATCCGCTGTAAATATTCGCTTCTTCTCCGGCATAATACGCCCGTACCTTGTACTCATATTCCGTTGCCGCCGTAAGTCCCGTTACTGTATACGAATTCGTCTTCGTTGTTGCAAGCCGCTCAAACTTCCCGCTGGTGGGATTTTTCTTGTAAACCGCATAGGTCTTTATCCCGCTTACCTTGTCCCACGTAAGCACCTGCGAGGTTTCCGTGCAAGAAGAAACCGTTAAGTTCTGCGGCGTTTTCGGTAAGGTACCTGTGGAAATTTCCTCAGAAGCAAGCCCTGCCACCGTTTCGCCGGATGCATCAAACAGCGCACTGACCCGGAAACGGTAGGCTGTCATGGTGGAAAGCCCCTTAATCGTTACGGAAGTTCCCGTAACCTCCGTGCAGTCTTGATATTCGCCCGTTTTTACGTTAAAAACAAACACCCGGTATCCAGCCGCANNCCCTTCCGGTGCCGGATAATTCCCCTCCGTCATCCCCGCGGGAATCACCACCTCCGCCGCATTTCCGGCATAGGTTTTTCCGGCAAATGGATACACAGCATACACCCGATACCGGTTTTCCGCCTGCGGGGAATACTGCACCTGCATCGTCGTATCAGCTGTTTCACCGAGAAGCGTTTCCTTGCCGGTTGCCGCATTGATTTGCTTTACCTGATAGGCTTTTGCAAACCGCACCGGATCCCATACCAGTTCGGCATTTTGCACACCGGTAATTTCATATTCCAGACAATCCGGCGTTTCCGGCAAAATTGCATATCGTACATTTAAATCCACACTGCCGCTGATGCCGGATACACTCGCCGATGAAGTAAACTGCCACATATTATAAAAGCCTGCATAGGTGGTGTTGGTGGTATAATGCGCCAGCCAAATCTCATAATCCTCACCCAGTGCCTCTCCGTCGATGGCGGTTTCAAACCAATTCTTGTTCGTATAAATTCCTGCATCATAGCCGGCAGATTCAATCCGTTCGGCAAACGCCCTGCAAAGCGCGGTTTTTTCTGCCTTGCTGAGCTTTGCTGAATCCAACCTACCCGTATCGTAGGTTACTTCTTCAATATCATAATATACCGGCAGCGTGATCGCAAAACCCTTGAGATTCTTAATACATAAATCCGCTTCTGCCGCGGCTTCTTTGGTGTTTACCGCCTGCGTGTAGAAATACACCCCGACTTCCAAGCCCGCATCCAATGCACCTTGAATATTCTTGCGGTAGTTGTCATCCACGACTAAATTTCCCGTGCTGCCGTACCCGCGAAACCCCAGCCGGATAATGGCGTATTTTATGCCGGCTTTCTTGACCTTGGCCCAGTCGATTTCCTCCTGATATCGAGAAACATCCACACCGTAAATTGCATCATAGCCGGAAAGCGCTTTACTTGCTGTTGGCACAGTAACCCCATATTTCGTTGCCGCCTTGGCACTGATTTGCGAAAACAGCCCCACCGCCAGCACAAGCGCCGCCAGCAGCGCCGTAAACAGTCGCGAAAAACGTTTGATCTTCGTCAATCTTCTTCCCGTCCCTTTCTTTTTGCATATGAAAACTACGATGCGTTATACGTTAATAGTACAAAAAAACGCACAAAAAGTCAAGCAATCTGCACGCTTTTCCAAAAAAACCGCAAAATCTATGTAAAATATCATAAAAATACTGTAATTTTACGGTCTTGCGTAAAAATTTTTCTATTTATAACGGCTGTTTTTTGCGAATTTTTGTTGACGGAACAAAGCATTTATGTTACAATTAAATTAATAGTACTTTTCCCGTGTGGGGAAGCCTGCGGAATTGTGAACATAACGGAACATAAAAGGAATACAGAGCAAAAGGACTTGTTTGCCATGCGTTTCTTTTCCCGATCTTACCGGATTCCGGGCGTAATCCCCATTGATCAATATTCCCAACAAGGCGGGCCGGGGCTGCCTACGGGCTGCGAAATGACCGCCGCCGCCGTGCTGCTGAACTTTTACGGATTGGATGCAACAAAAAACCAGCTGGCACGGGACTTTTTACGGAAGGCCCCGGCGGGTAGGGCCGATCCGGATTACGCCTTTCTTGGCAATCCCGAAACCGACGATAACAGCTTTGGGGTTTATGCACCCGCTGCGGCAATGACTATGGAACGCTTTCTGCGGGTAAAACATCCACAAGCCGCAAACCGTGTCCGGATTTTTTTACATACCGCAAGAAAATCCAATGCGGGAAACATTCCGTTTACCCGCACCACCCTCTGTAACCCCTTGCGCTGGCGTAAAATGAAAAAATATTTGCGTGCCGGCACGCCCTTAATGGTCTGGATGACCCTGCATGCAGCAAAACCAGCCGTTTCGCACACATTCCTGCTCAACCGCGGCACCCGTTATACCGCGCCCGGCTGGGGAAAATACCTTGTGAAATGGATCGCACCGCAGCATTGTGCCGTACTTTGCGGCTATGAAAAAAAACACCTGCTGGTCTGCGATGTTGCCGGCGGCGTGATTCGTTCTGTTCCCAAAGCCGCGTTTTTACGCGGATACCGTGCGCTGGGCGCACAATGCATCCGACTGGAAGTCCCCGTATTTTCAAACACCATGAAAGCCCGACAAGATGAAAATCTCTGCAAAGAAGGTTTGCTGTGAAAAAGAATCGGAATCTACGTACATTGCCCTATCGGTTGAATCGTTGGATGAGCAATGTTCGCATTAAAAATAAAATCCTATTGATTTTTCTCATTGGCATTATTCTGCCGGTGATTACTGTGCTTTCCATCCTAACCTACGTCAATTACGTCCGCCTAACAGAAATGGAACAGGCGCTGATTGAAGGAGAAGGCAAACGGATCAGCGCGAATTTTATTTCCACAGTAGAAACCGCAGAACGCCTGGCGGACAGCTATGCCAGTGACAAGGATCTGCTGATGACGTTAGAAACCTACGGCAAGGTAACGGCCAGCAGCATTGAGAACGTCCGCGCACTGGACGATGAGGTCCAAAAAGATATTGCTTCCACCGCCGCCGTGCAGGATATTACCGTCTATTACACCAACGAAAATCTCTTTGATTCCGAACATATGCAAGAACTATCGGCTGAAACCCAAATGGAAAGCTGGTTTTTGTCCTTTATAACCGCAAATAAAAGCGCCATGCTGTTAATGAAAAACACTGAAACTCCCACCGTGATCTATGTCCAAAAGCTCAATTTGCTGCGCAGTGATTCCGATAATTTACTGGTCATTACGCTTTCCACTGATTATTTAAACAGCCTGTGTGATTCCGAACTATTTACCGATACGGATAACTATTTCTTTTTAGAATACCTAGGTACGGTTGCCGCCGCCGCAAACGGACGTACTGTAAGCGGCGGGGATTACAGCACCTCCGGTGTGTATAATTCCGCAATAAACAAAAATCCCCTGCTTTCCGGCTGGGTACTGCGCGCCTATGATAAGGAACACGTCCTATCGAATGTCATAGTCCGCAGTATTGGGATAACCGCCGCGCTGGTGCTGGCGGTGCTGTTTATCAGCTTTCTGGCATTCATTACCTTATCACGCTCCATTATCAAACGCTTGATGATCCTCTCCGGACATATCCGCAGCGCCGGCACAGATGAACTAAACATCATCACGGAACGCATGGGTAGGGACGAAATTGGTGAAATTGCCCAGCAATACAACCATATGGTGGTGCGCACCAGTCAACTGATGATCCAACTGCGGCGTTCCAACGAAAATGTCAGCGAATTACTTTCCGCCAAAACGGAAGCTTATTCCCGGCTTTCCCGCGTGAATGCAGAGCTTGCCGAGGCAAACGAGGAGCTGCAAACTTCTCTTTCAGAAATCAGCAACCGCGATGAGCAAATCCAATCCCTTGCCTTTGTGGATACCCTCACCGGGCTGGCAAACCGCTATGCCATTACGGTTTATATCAAAAATATTTTCCAAACCTGCGAGGATAATTTCATCGGCGGCATTGCATTTTTGGATATCGATGACTTTAAGTACATTAACGATGCCTACGGACACGATATCGGCGATGAAGTCATCAAGAACGTGGGTACCATTCTCAGCGGCATTATCACCGAGGATATCCGCGTGGCGCGTATGGGCGGCGATGAATTTTTGATTTTCTTCGGAAATTGCAGCGAGGCACAGATTTTCCCCGTCTGCGAAAAAATTCGCACCCAAATGCGCGGTGCGATTGTGATCGAATCCATCAGCTTCTACATTAGCATTAGTATTGGCATTGCCCTGTATCCCAGCCAGGGCTTTACCATGCACGAACTGGTGAAAAAAGCGGATATTGCCCTGTACCGTGCCAAGGAACGCGGCAAGGACCGCACTGTGGTCTTTGATGCGGATATGAACCAGCAGTTGGAACACAAGCTGCGCTTGCACGAACTCATCATGCAGGTTTCCAAAACCCACAGCTTTTATTTGAAATACCAACCGTATTTTGCGGCAGCCAGTGGCGAACTCGTCGGCTGCGAGGCGCTGATTCGCTGGCATAAGGACCGGGGACTGGATATTTCCCCCTATGAACTGATAAAAAATGCTGAGGAAATCGGCTTGATTATCGAACTGGGAGAATGGATTTTCACCCAGGCCTGTCTATTTGCCAAGCGCATAAACCGCAACAGCAACCGAATCATTCCGGTTTCCGTGAACATTTCTGTCATGCAACTCATGCATGCGGACTTCTTTGAACGCATTGCGGGCATCATTGATCAGTATGCCATTGATCCCAAGTATATCTGTCTGGAAATGACCGAAACTGTGCTGATGAATTCCATTGAGAAGGGTTCGTATATTATCCACAAGCTGCGGGCGCTGGGCTTTAGCATTTCACTGGATGATTTCGGCACAGGTTATTCTTCGTTAAAGTACTTTAAGGATCTGCCCATTACTACGCTGAAAATCGACAAAGCATTTATCGACCATATTGCCGAAAACGAATACGACCGTCAACTTGTTAGCACCATGATCCATTTGGCACACAATAAGCATCTTTCTGTCATTGCCGAAGGCGTGGAAACGCCCGTGCAGCGCGAAGCGCTAATCAACCTAGGCTGCGACCATATTCAAGGTTATCTGTTCAGCAAACCCGTTACCGGCGATATGCTGGAGAAAATGATTCAGAGATCCCATCCCGCAAAACATTCGTCCGCTGCTTCCGCTGAGAAAAACAGCGCCAAAGAGGAAAATTTATGAGGACTTACAAACGCATTTTTGCCGCTGCGCTGACTGTCATTACAGCAGCTGGATTGGTTTCCTGTATGCAGACCGGAAAAAACGCTTCCAAAACAGAAACCACAACACCCAATACCGGCACAACCCTCACCTTCGGTTTAAATGAATCCGCCTGTCCGGACAGCGGCATTCTGCAAAGCCTTGCGCAGGATTATTATGAAGAATCGGGCGTGCAAATTGCGTTTACCGTTGTGCCGGATGCCCAGTGGCGGGATGTGATCCAGTCCCAACTTTCTGCCGGTATCGCGCCGGATATTTTTGCGCTGGATACCAACCCCGTTTCGCTCAACGAAATGATTGCGCTGGACGAACACTGTATGGATTTAAGCAGTGAAGAATTTGTCGGGCGCATGACAGAGGACGCACGCGCTTCGGTTACTTATGGCGATAAAATCTACGGGATTACGTTCCCGGGGAACAAAATCTGGGTGTATTCCTACAACAAAGAGATTTTTGCGGATCTCAATCTCACCGCGCCCGCCAATTACGCGGAATTCAAAACCGTGTGCCAAACCATTCTCGACAGCGGCACTACGCCCATTTGGGAGTCAACCCGTTCCGGCTGGCACCAAGCACTGCCTTTGTTTGAACTCGGCCCGTACTACCAAGCACAGGATGCCGACTTATATGCGGACTTAAACGCCAACACACTGGATATTGCGGATGTTTCCGGCATGAAAACCGTGCTGGAACAACTGCTGGAATGCTATCAGGCAGGCTATTTTGGTGAAAATCTGTTTGAAAATCAACTGGACGGCGATGTGGACGCACTTGGCACCGGACAAGTCGCCATGACGCTGGAGGAACTGGGTTTTCCGGAAAAGGTGATTGCCCAATATCCTGAAATGGACGGCAAGATCGGTATTTTCCTTATGCCGTGGGCGGATAACAACATTGCGGGCGTGAATCCCGCCTCCAATGCGTATTTTGGAAATGCCAACAGCGAAAATAAAGAGGAAATCCTTGAATTTTTCCGTTTTCTTGCCCGGCACGAAAACCTCCAAAAACGCATAGACGGCGACCCAGAGGCGGTTTCTATCTGCTGGCCGGAAATCGAAAGCCGGATTCCGCAGGAATATATGGACTATCTCGCGCAGTTTGAAACCGGCAGAGTGATGCAAATCGAAGTGAAATACATCGACGACCAGTGGATGGATGTCGGGATTGATATTGAAAAAATGTTCGCCGGCTCGATGACACCGGAGGAAGTTTTACAAAATATGTCCATCCGCCGCGCGGAATACGCCGTTCTACGCGAAGATCCCGCATGGAAGTAGAAAGCACTGTACCGCAATTTCACCAAATTTTGGCGGAAATTTTCTATGCATATTCCGTGAATTTGTGTTTACACAGGAACAAATTTATGCTATACTAATGATAGAAACCCGTATTTCACCCAACAGAAAGGAGTGCGCAGTATGAATACGATTATCACCATCAGTCGGGAGTTTGGCAGCGGAGGCAGGGAAATCGGCGAGCGGCTTGCCAAAGCCTATCAAATCCCCCTCTATGACAAGGAACTGCTGGAGCGTTCCGCAAAGGACAGCGGCATTTGTGAGGAAATCTTTGAGCGCAACGACGAGGCGTATTCCAACAGCCTGCTCTATTCGCTCGTCATGGGAACCTATCCCGTTACGCCGGATGGCAAGATTTTTCCTGAAATGCCCGTAAACCACCGAATTTTTTTGGCGCAGTTTGAAACCATCCGCAAGCTTGCCGCACAAGGCGCTTGCGTGTTCATTGGCAGATGTGCGGATTTTGTCCTGCGCGAGAACCCCCATGTTGTGAATTTCTTTGTGGTGGGTAATATGCCCGAAAAAAAGCGCCGGATTCTGGAACGCTACGATATCGAAAAAAACAAGGCGGAGGACTTCATCCGCAAAACCGATAAGCGCCGGGCAAACTATTACAACTACTACACCGATATGAAATGGGGCGAGGCGCGCAATTTCGACCTCTGCGTGAATTCCTCCAAAACCGGCATTGACGGCGCAGTCCGGCTGATGCAGGATTATATCAACCTGAAAAACAATCCGNNGTAGAAAAAGTGCTGTTGAAAAATAAGAGAATTTCAAAGTGGTAATTTTACTGCGAATTATTATTGAAAGCGAACATAAAATACACCCATAATGGGATTTTTAAGGGACAGGTCAACACAAGGTGTTGACAGCCCTTCAAACGGGGGATATAAAGGGGGCAGCGCCCCCTTTTAGAGACTTTGTCTTCAAAAAAAAGCGGAACTCCAAAAAGTTCCGCTTTTTATTTTTTATTAGAAATTAGCCCAGTCTTGCTTCGAGCTTATCCAGTTCCTCGGTCATTTCCTTGGGCAGTTTTGCGCCAAACTTGCCGTAAAACTCGCGGATACCGACGGCTTCGGTTTTCCAAAGCGCCTTATCCACATCAAGCAGTCCCTTGATCACGTCCAACGTGATGCCGTCGCTTTCCAGGCCCTCGATATTGATATCCTCCGGCTTCGGCTCATAGCCAATGGCGGTTTCCACAGCATCCGCCTTGCCCTCGCAACGGTCAATAATCCATTCCAGCACGCGCATATTATCGCCGAATCCCGGCCAGATAAAATGTCCCTCATCATCGGTGCGGAACCAGTTTACGTTGAAAATCAGCGGAGCTTTGTCGCCAAGCTTCTTGCCCATTTCCAGCCAGTGTGCCCAGTAGTCGCCCATATGGTAGCCGCAGAACGGCAGCATTGCCATCGGGTCGCGGCGCACAACGCCGACTGCGCCGGCAGCCGCAGCTGTGGTTTCGGAAGCCATAATCGAACCGACAAAGGTACCGTGCTGCCAGTCAAAGGACTGATACACCAGCGGTGCTGTTTTTGCGCGGCGGCCGCCGAACACGATTGCCGAAATCGGCACGCCCTTCGGATTGTTAAATTCCGGCGAAATGCACGGGCAGTTAATTGCCGGTGCGGTAAAGCGGGAGTTGGGATGTGCAAGCTTGTTGCCCTCGGCGGTGTATTCCTTGCCGTTGACTTTTGCACCCTTCCACTCGGTTGCGTTCTCGGGCGGATTCTTATCCAAACCTTCCCACCAAACGGTCATATCATCGTTGTTAATCGCAACGTTGGTGAAGATGGTGTTCTTCTTGGTGGATTCCAACGCATTGAAGTTGGACTTCACATTGGTTCCGGGCGCAACGCCGAAGAATCCGTTCTCCGGATTGATGGCATACAGTCTGCCGTCCTCACCCTGCTTGAGCCATGCAATGTCGTCGCCGACGGTGGTTACCTTGTAGCCCTTCTTGGTGTAGCTCTCCGGCGGAATCAGCATTGCCAGATTGGTTTTTCCACACGCGGACGGGAATGCCGCGGTGACGTATTTGATATCGCCGTTCGGCTTCTGGATACCCAGAATGAGCATATGCTCCGCCATCCAGCCCTCGTTTTTGCCTTGGAAGGACGCAATCCGCAGTGCAAAGCATTTTTTGCCGAGCAGCACGTTTCCGCCGTAACCGGAGTTAATCGACCAAATGGTGTTGTCCTCCGGAAAATGAACAATGTAACGTTTTTCTGGGTCAATATCCGCCTTGGAATGCAGTCCGCGCACAAAGTCGTCGGAGGTGTCGCCCAGATTTTCAAACGCCTTCACGCCCACACGAGTCATGATGTCCATATTCAGCACAACGTAAATCGAATCCGTCAGCTCCACGCCGACTTTCGCCAAAGGCGAACCAATCGGGCCCATGGAGTAGGGAATCACATACATGGTTCTGCCCTTCATCACGCCGTCATACATTGGGGTGAGCTTGGCATACATTTCTTTCGGGTCGCACCAGTTGTTGGTCGGGCCGGCATCTTCCTCACTGCGGGAACAGATAAAGGTTCTGTCCTCCACGCGGGCAACGTCGTTCACCTTGGTTCTGTGATACAGACAGCCGGGCAGTTTCTCCTGATTGAGTTCAATCATTTCTCCGGTGGAAAGCGCCTCTTTGCGAAGCTCGTCCAGCTGTTCGTCGCTGCCGTCAATCCAAACAATTTTGTCTGGCTTGGTGAGCGCGACCATTTCCTCAACCCACTTGTTGACGTTCGGGTTTTTTGTCAAACTTGCCATAGTATAGTACTCCTCTCAAAATAAATTACAAATATTTTTTTACGAAAAGAAACCCGCCGCCGGCTTTGTTCTTTTCGCGAATCAAATTTCCCACAAATACTATTATACCGGATTGTTGTCAACCTGTCAAGGGATTCACAAAGTTTTTTGCAAAGTTTTTTGCAAGATTGTTGTTTTATAATTTCATAAAAATCCGCACAAATCCGTGAGAACGGCAGTTCACGGGCTTATTTTGTAATTTTAGTTCTGTGAAGTTTCATTATCAAAAACAAAGTCCACTCTGCCGGAGCTCACATCCGCCGCGGCAATCTTCACGCGGATTTCATCTCCCACACGGTAGCTTTTGCCGCTGCGCGAATCATGCAGACAAGTCATACCATCATATTCGTACTCGCCGTCCGGCATATCCTCAATGCGAATATGGCCCTCACAGGTGTCGGGCAGGGCGGCAAACATACCAAATTCCATCACGGAGGTAATCATCGCCGGATAGCTTTCGCCCAAATGGAAATTTAGATATTCCGCCTTGTAGCAGTCCTCACAGCTGCGCTCGGCAGTCATGGCATTCAGCTCCGTGCGCGTGGACTGCTCTGCGGACGCAACCGCGAATTTTCCAAAACGCTTTTCACATTCCTCGGTGGAAGCCCCGCCCAAAAACGCGCTCATAATCCGGTGAATGGACAAATCCGGATACCGCCGAATCGGGGAAGTAAAATGCGCGTAATCCGCCAAAACCAACCCAAAATGCCCAATCGGCTCCACCGCGTATTTTGCCTTTGCCATGGAACGCAACACCAGCATATTCACCGGCATCCGCAAGGGCGTATCCCGCACCTGCTCTAAAATTTCCGACAGATCCGCCGGTGCCCATTTTTCGTGCGGCTGGTAGGGAACATTCAGCGCAGTGAGTCCTGTTGTTAGGTTCATCACTTTTTCCGCCGGCGGGTCCTCGTGAATCCGATAGACAAACGGCAGTTGATTTTCCTGCCCGAATTTTGCCGCGCAACGGTTCGCCATCAGCATAAAGTCCTCAATCATTTCCTCGCTGAAGCCGCGTTCCCGCGCCTTTACGCCAATACAGACGTCGTTTTCATCAATTATCAGCTTGCTCTCAGTGGTTTCCAGCTCCGGTGCGCCGCGTTCCTTGCGGTGCTGTTTTAGAATTTCCGCCAGCTCTTTCATCACCGGCAGGCAATCCAGCACTTCGGCGTACTTTTCCGCCAAAGCCGCATCCGGTTCGCCGGCAAGCAGGCGGTTGATTTCCCCGTAAACCCCCTGCACGCGGGAACGAATCACAGACTTAAAAAACCGGTACTTCCGCAGTCCGCCGTTTTTGCCGATTTCCATCAGAACAGAAAACGCAAGCCGTTCCGTTTGCGGATTGAGCGAACAAATCCCGTTGGAAAGCTCCTGCGGGAGCATGGGTACAACGCGGTTGGCATAATACACGCTCGTACCGCGCAAAAACGCCTCGTTATCCAAAACACTGCCGGGCGTGACATAATGCGAAACATCTGCGATATGTACGCCCAACTCGTACCCGTCCTCCAGTCGGCGGACTGAAACAGCATCGTCAATATCCTTGGTATCCGGCCCATCGATAGTAAAAATCGCCACGCCGCGTAAATCCGTGCGCCCTTGCGTATCGGCAGTGCGAATCCGGTCGGGCATTTCTCTGGCGGCGGCAATCACTTCTGCCGGGAACACCGGACTGACCTCGCAGGTATCCAGAATGGAAAGCGCACACACGGAGGCTTTCAGCGAACTGCCATAGCTTTTGACGATTTCGCACTGGTGTTCGCTGTGGCGGCTGCCGCGCTTGGAAATCGCCGCCATGACCTTATCGCCCTCGCGAATTTCGATTTTATTGGGGTTTGTGAAGTCCATTGCGTATTTGGAAAGCGTGTCCGGCATAATTTTCAGCCTGCCGAATTCCGGCACAATCACACCCGTAAAGCGCGAAAAATGCTCCTCTAAAATCTCCATCACTTCGCCCTCGGGACTCTCGCCCCGCCCTGCAAACGTCCGGACAGAAATCACATCCCCCGGCATTGCCCCGCGCAGAAATTTTCCGCTGATAAAAATATCCTCGCCGGTTTCGTTGTTTTTCACAAACGCAAACGTGCGGTTCA
>DBRO01000122.1:19991-21679 GCA_002306005.1 Ruminococcus sp. UBA1366
AATAACCGCGTTGGTAAACCTTGCGGTTCCTTTTCCTGCAGCGCAAAAAAAACGCTCCGCTTTTTAAGCAGAGCGCACTGTTTACTTCAATTTAGCAATCATGTTCACAGCAATGGTTAGTACAAACAAAATAATGGTACAGATCCTTGTGTATCTGGAAAGCCTTGCGTCCTTGGATCGCGCCGGATTTTTTCCGTAAAAGCTCTCGTTCACGCCGCCGCCGATGGCGCCTGTTAAGCCCTGATCCTTACTTTCCTGCATTAGCACAATCAAAATAATAATCAAGCTGGATAAAAGCAGGACAGCGCCTGCAATAATTTCTAATGTTCCCATAAAACCCACGTCTGCCTTTCGTTGTTTTCGTGCAATTAGAATTTGTATAGCATACGAATTAATTATAGCACAGTTTTTTTATGAATACAAGGCTTTCCACAGATTTTTTTCAAGTAATTCTTTTTGTGTTGTAAATTTTTTGTGAACTTACGCGTGTTTTTCGCGAAAATTTGTAAAAAGCTCTTGCAAAGCGGACGAAAATCGGTTATGATAGATAGTATTAAAGATGATATTTTAGATTATTTACGGAAGTGCGCTGAATGCTTTGCTTTGAGCATTTCCCGAAAGGATGGTTTCCCCCGATGATAACAGCCGGCGATTTTAGAAACGGTATGACCTTTGAGGAAGACGGCAACGTCATGCAGATTGTCGAATTCCAGCACGTAAAGCCCGGAAAGGGTGCGGCGTTTGTCCGCGCAAAGGTTCGCAACGTCATATCCGGTTCCGTTGTGGAAAAGACCTACAACCCGACGGCAAAATTCCCCTCCGCGTATGTGGAAAGAAAAGAAATGGAGTATTCCTACAGCGACGGCGACCTGTATTATTTTATGGACCCNNAAGTTCGTAAAAGAAAACATGATCTGCAAGATTCTTTCTTACAAAGGCAAGGTTTTTGGCGTAGAGCCGCCGTTCTTTGTGGACTTAGAAATTGTGGAAACCGATCCCGGCTTTAAAGGCGACACGGCAACCAATGCCACCAAGCCCGCCAAACTCGAAACCGGCGCGGAAATTAAAGTTCCGCTGTTCGTCAACGAGGGCGACCGAATTCGCATTGATACCCGCACCGGCGAATACATGGAGCGCGCATAACCCTAAACGAGAAATTTCAAACGGAAAGGACGGAAAATGACCATGGAACTCACAGAGAAGGTTTCCTATTTAAAGGGATTGATGGACGGAATGGATTTTGACACAACCACCAAGGAGGGCAAACTGCTTGCGCTGATGGCGGAAATTCTTGCGGAAGCCGCCGAGGAAATNNTTCCGATGAATTGGATGAAATGACCGAACTTGTCGATACGATTGACAAGGATTTGGGCGATGTGGAACGCGAGGTATTTGATCTGGATGACGAGTGTTCCTGCGATGATAATGAATATGATGACGAGTTTGACGAGGACGATTTTGACGACGAGGATTTATACGAATGTGTTTGCCCAAGCTGCGGCGACAGCATTTGTATCGGCGAAAATTTCCTTGCTGAGGGCGGCATTACCTGCCCGAACTGCGGCGAAGTGCTGGAATTTGATTATTCCGAGGAAGAAGAAGCGCCGGAGGATGCAGAAACGCCAACGGAGGAATAAGGCTTTTTCCGCAAGTTTTCATCTCTTATAATTTAATATTTTCATATGTTT
>DBRO01000114.1 GCA_002306005.1 Ruminococcus sp. UBA1366
AAATATGCTTGACTAGAACAACCGGAATAATACTGTTGCCTATGCCTCGGCTGACGATCATGGTCGTATTATTTTCTGAATACACTCCTGCATCATATTTGGGAAACAGGCCTTGATTGGGAGCTACAAGGCCGCCAATTAAGGGTATTCTGAACTGTCCTCCATGAGCATGACCGCTGAGAACAAGGTCAATGTCTTCGTCAACATATGCTTTAAATGTTTCAGGCCTGTGCGAAAGGAGTATGCAGTATTCATCCGCCAGTTCCATCTGCTGCAGCTTTGTACGAAGCATGTCTTCCTGAATTGCAGTATCCCTATCAGTAAAATCAGGATCATCAAGACCGGCGATCTGGATAGTATCGCCGTTTTTATGTAGCAGCTCTACAGAATCGTGCAGAATGACAACACCTTCAGACATTGATATGGACGATACCACTGATTTCAGCCGGATGAAGCCGCAGGATTACCCTGTGATGCAGGATTTGTACGACTTCATTGAAAAGGAATTTATGATCTTTGACAAGGAAAAAAAGCACCTCTACACCGAAGATACCTTGCAGAATATCTGCCTCGGACTGCATTCCATGTGCAAGGGAGCAGAGTCAAAGTACTTTAACGGACATACCAATATCAGGGACAGCAGATTTCTGTGCTTTGGTGTCAAAGGGTTGATGGATACGAATAAGCGCCTCAAGGATACACTTTTGTTCAACATTCTCAGCTACATGAGCAATCAGCTTTTGGGCAGGGGAAATACCGTTGCAAGCATTGATGAATTATACCTCTTTTTGAGTAACATGACCGCCATTGAATATATCCGCAATGCCATGAAACGAGTGCGCAAAAAGGAATCCTCAATTATTCTGGCAAGTCAGAATATCGAGGATTTTCTTATCCCTGAAATCAAGGAATTCACCAAGCCGCTGTTCTCCATTCCGACGCACCAGTTCCTGTTCAACGCAGGAAATATCGAGCCAAAGGCGTACATGGACACTCTGCAATTGGAGAAGTCGGAGTTTGATTTGATCCGGTATCCGGAGAGAGGCTCCTGCCTGTGCCGATGCGGAAATGAAGGGTATATGCTTCAGGTGATCGCGCCTGCGTTTAAGGAAAAGCTGTTCGGAAATGCAGGGGGAAGATAGCTGATTGGTGCAGATTTATTTGCTATCCTTCAAAACAAACCGGTTCTTGTGAAACTCCAGCAAGCCCTCATCGCGCATACGGCAAAGTTCCGCGGACATGGCGCTGCGGTCCACGGAAAGGAAATCCGCAAGCGCCTGCCGGTTAAACGGGATGGAAAACTCCCTGCCTCCGGATTGTTTTGCCTGTCCGGAAAGATAGCTGAGCAGTTTTTCCCTTGTGGTGCGCTGGGCAAGCAGGCGCGCTTTGCGGTTTAACAGCAGATTTTTCTGCGCCATGATTTTGAGCATATTGAACACAAGCCTGTGGTGAAAGTCGCAGGCTTTTTCGCATGGGTGCAGGACTTTCGCAAAGTCCAGCTTGAGGATTTTACAGTCGGCAACGGCAAACACGCTCACGGGTAGTACGTCCACCTCCGCGCAGGCAAAGGTTTCGCCAAACAGCTCGCCCGGCGTGAAGTGCGCTAAAATATTGCGGTTACCGAAAAAATCCTCCTCAACGACAACCGCCTCACCCGTCAGCACAATGCCCACAAACGCCGGCTTTTCTCCCGCAAGGAAAATGGCGTTTCCCGCGGCATAATGCATTGCGCTTGCATGAACGCAGGCGAGTAAATCTTCCAGTTCTGTTTCGTGAATCCCATAAAACAGCGCGGATTCTTTTAAATTTCCAAAATTTTTTTTCATAGAACCTCATTTCTGTTGCAAATACAACCGATTTGCTGCTTTCATTATAGTATAATCAACACAGAAAGTCAAGAAACGGATGGATTTTTTTCAGGAGGAAATAATATGTTGAGAAAAATTATAAAAATTGATGAAGATGCCTGCAACGGCTGTGGACTGTGTGCGGCGGCTTGCCATGAGGGGGCGATTGGCATGGTGGACGGCAAGGCAAAGCTCCTGCGGGAGGATTACTGTGACGGGCTGGGCGACTGTCTGCCCGCCTGTCCGACGGGGGCGATTACGTTTGAGGAACGGGAAGCGCCTGCTTACGATGAAAAAGCCGTTATGGCAAGTAAAAGATTTGCCGGCAAGCAGGTTCCCGAAAAGAACCCCCTGCCTTGCGGCTGTCCGGGAACGCAGTCCAAAATGTTGCACAGAGAGATACCGGATGAAAATGCAAAAGCTGCGGAAGCGCCCGCCAGCAGATTGATGCAGTGGCCGGTGCAGATCAAGCTTGTTCCAGTGAACGCACCGTATTTTGACGGCGCAAACCTGTTGATTGCGGCGGACTGCACGGCGTATGCCTACGGGGATTTCCACAGCCGTTTTATGAAGAACAAAATCACGCTGATTGGCTGTCCCAAGCTGGACGAGGGTGATTATGCGGAGAAATTGCAGGAAATTCTCGCGCGCAACAACATCAAAAGCCTGACGATTGTGCGCATGGAAGTCCCATGCTGCGGCGGAATTGAAAATGCTGCAAAACGAGCGCTGCAAAACAGCGGAAAATTCATTCCGTGGCAGGTGGTTACGGTACGGACAGACGGAAGTCTGGTAGAATAGGAAAGTTGGAAAGGAGAATTTTTTATGGAAACCATCCTGAAAAACCTTGCAAGGGAGGAAGTCCTCAGCCTTGCGGAGCAGGTAAGTGTTCACACAGGGCAGGTTGTGAGCAAAACGCTTGTGCAGAACCCGGCGGTCAGCGTGACGCTGTTTGCCTTTGACAAGGGCGAGGAAATCGGCACGCACGCCTCGCACGGTGACGCGTTGGTGAGCGTGCTTGCGGGCACGGCGAAAATCACCATTGACGGGAGCGAATATCTTGTGAACAGCGGAGAAACAATCCTGATGCCGGCAGGGAAGCCCCATGCGGTTTTTGCGCAGGAAAGCATGAAAATGCTGCTGGTGGTTGTTTTTCCGGTGAATCAATAATTTGAATTTGGAGGAAAGAAAATGGGTGAAATGTTTTGTTTTCAGTGTCAGCAGACCGCACGGGGTACGGGCTGCGAGGGGAAAGCCGGTGTTTGCGGAAAGAAAGCGGATACGGCGAATTTTCAAGACGAGCTGACGGGTGCGCTGATTGGGCTTGCCGTCGCTGCAAAAAAGCAGGGCAATGAAAAAACCGACCGCTTGCTTGTTGAGGGACTGTTCACGGCGGTGACGAATGTGAATTTCAACAGCGAAACCGTGCGGTTTCTCACGGAAAAGGTACGCGCGGCAACGGCTGCGCTTTCGGGCGGCTGCGCGGGATGTTCCGGCTGCGGTGTTTCCGGAGAATACGACATGAAAAAGCTCTGGACGGACAACGAGGATATCCGTTCGCTGAAATCGCTGATTCTGTTTGGGCTTCGCGGAATGGCGGCGTATGCCTATCACGCAATGGAGCTGGGCTTCACGGACGCGGATGTGAACGCATTTTTCTATGAGGCGCTTTCAGCCATCGGTAACGACACGCTTGGCATGGATGAACTTCTGCCGCTTGTGCTGAAAACGGGGGAGGTAAATTTGCAGTGCATGGAGCTGCTCGACCGGGCGAACACGGAAACCTACGGCACGCCTGTTCCGGTAACCGTTCCGCTTACGATTGAAAAAGGCCCGTTTATCGTCATCAGCGGACACGATTTGCACGACTTAAAGCGGCTGCTGGAACAGACAAAAGACAAGGGCATAAATATTTACACCCATGGCGAAATGCTCCCCGCGCACGGATATCCCAAGTTGAAGGCATACCCCCATCTCAAGGGTAATTTCGGCACGGCATGGCAGAGCCAGCAGCGCGAATTTGACGGGATTCCTGCGGCGGTGCTGTTTACAACAAACTGTCTGATGCCGGTGCGCCCGAGCTATATGGACAGGGTTTTCACCACGGCGGTGGTATCATATCCGGAGATGGTGCATATTGGCGAGGATAAGGACTTTACGCCTGTAATCCAAAAAGCGCTGGAGCTTGGCGGGTACCCTGAGGACAGAGCGCTGACGGGCATCAACGGCGGAACGACCGTACAGACGGGGTTTGCGCACGGAACGGTGCTTTCCGTTGCCGACAAGTTGATTGCGGCGGTGAAATCCGGTGATATCCGGCATTTCTTCCTTGTGGGCGGCTGTGACGGCGCAGCGCCCGGCAGGAGCTACTACACGGATTTTGTGAAGCAGTCGCCGGACGACACAGTGATTCTGACGCTTGCCTGCGGAAAATACCGCTTTAATGATTTGGATTTGGGAACCATCGAAGGGCTGCCCAGAATCATGGACATGGGACAGTGCAATGATGCATTCAGCGCGATAAAAGTTGCCGTTGCTTTGGCGGAGGCATTCGGCTGCGGTGTAAATGATTTGCCCCTGACGCTGGTGCTTTCGTGGTACGAGCAAAAGGCGGTTTGTATCCTGCTGACGCTGCTGTATTTAGGGCTGAAAAACATCTATCTCGGCCCGACGCTGCCGGCATTCCTGTCGCCGAATGTATTGAATTTCCTTGTGGAAAACTATCAGATTACGCCGATTTCGACGCCGGAAAAAGATATGGCAAAGATTTTTGGCACGAATAAATAGACGCAAAACGCTCTCCTGCGCTTTGAACGGGCAGTTCACATAGCGGGAGAGCTTTTTTTTTGGAATGCGATATTAATTGTGGACTTCTGCGAGAAAAATTTCCTCGGCTTCAATCTGAAAGCGCTTTAA
>DBRO01000133.1:0-2109 GCA_002306005.1 Ruminococcus sp. UBA1366
TGGTGGAGATAAGGGGATTCGAACCCCTGACCTCTTACATGCGAAGCAAGCGCTCTACCAACTGAGCTATACCCCCACATATGCAATCTGCAACGCTATCAATTATAGCACTTTTGTTATGGCTCGTCAATAGCTTTTGCAATTTTTTTTGCAAAAAAAGCGCGCTGTCTTGATGCAGCGCGCCGATTTTTCCCGTTATGCGATTCCGCACTCGTCATAATCCTTCCAGCGTTCCTCATAAGCTTTTGTGCTCATGTATTTGTACACAAAATAGCCCGTAGATGCCACTACTAGAATCAGTGCCGTCATCACAGCATAAAAAGATTTTCTCTCATGTTTTGCTTTATCTGTCTCCTGCATTTGGTACTCCTTCCCGAACGGCTGCCCCGCCGTTGTCTGGTCATTCCGTGCCGAAAAAGCCGGCTGTTTTTCTTTCATGCACCCATTATACAATACTGGAACGCATTTGTCAATTCTCCTGCCGCAGAAACTCTTCCAGACAAACGTCCTGTTTTTTGATTTTCTTTGCCGCCCGTACCCCCACATACCGGAAATGCCACGGCTCGTAAATAAAACCCGTGATTTCTTCCTTACCGCGTGGATATCGCAAAATAAACCCAAACCGGTGTGCGTTGTCCCGCAGCCATGCAAATTCCCGTGTGTTCTCAAAGCGCTCATCCCCGTCTGTGTCGTTCTCACACATAATATCCGCCGCTAAGCCCGCGTTATGCTCGCTCGTCCCCGGCTCAGCTAAACTCCGGTAGGTTTCCTTGCGTGCGGAAATCGCATCCATACCGCTTTCCATCCGTTCCGCAATGCTTTTTTCAATCAACTCCGCCTGATATTTGTGTGAACGATACGCCGAAACCACATTGAGTCGCACACCCTTGTTCAGTGCCGCCTGAATCATTTTTTTCATTGCACGTCCCGCCTCACGCTCCATATAGCGCTCTGCGGAAACCCGAATCAGTTCGATTTGTTCGCCCTCTGATACCGGATTATTTCGGTTTACCAAACGCAAATAGGGGTTGTTCTTTACCATTCGTCTGTCCTCCCCACTTCGGCAGCACCAACAAATTCTTGCCGGTTCTGCCGGAATAACTGTTTCATTCTATGCGCCGCCGCGAAAAATGATACCTGTTTTCGGAATCATAGCCGCCGCGGTTGAATATCTCCCCGAAAGCTTTCATAGAATGTATCAGAATACCAAAAGGAAGGACAAACTGCTATGCAAGATTTTAAAAGAACCGCCCTGACCTGTATTGCCTTTATTGCTGCCGTGCTGATTCTGCCCTTACTCATCTACGCCGCCCTGCGGATTTCTCCGCAGCTGCTTTCCGCCGCAAAAAAAGCCACCTCCGCTTCTGCAAAACTGAATATGGGCGGAGAGGAACTCGCCAAAGACGGTGCTAACCTGTTCTCCAATCTCGGAGAAGTCTTTGGTATCGGCAAAAACGAGTACGGCTTGAAAATCATTAACACCCCCTCGGAGGACTTTGACGAAAGCCTCAGCCTATACAGCGGTTCGCCGTGGGCGATCGACATGGCGCCGGACGAAAACGAAACTCCCAGTCTGGAAATTCCCGTGCCAACCCCCTCGGAGGAAATTTTAAACGCCCTGCCCTATCCGGAAAATATTGAAGACCACGACGGCGTGATTGAGGACATCCATTATTCAACTTATACCGGCGAAAGCTTTTTTACATTAGAAAACGGCGGACAGGTGCGCAACTGCACAGATTTAACCAATGATACACTCATTTCCGAAAGCAAAGAACTTCCCGAATTTGAAATTGAGCTAAACACCACCGAGCCGCAGGTGCTGATCTATCACACGCACACCACGGAAAGCTTTGAACCCTACACCCGAAACTTCTATGATAAGGATTTCACCTGCCGCACTACGGATACCAGCATGAATATTGTCGCCGTAGGAAATGCCATCTGCCGCCAGCTGGATGCCGCCGGCATTGCCTATGTGCATGATACCACGGTTCATGACTACCCTAGCTATAACGGTTCGTACCAAAGCAGCCGGGAAACCGTGCAGGATATTTTAGAACAATACCCGTCTATCAAAGTCGTGCTGGATATCCACCGCGACGGCAT
>DBRO01000133.1:2171-2439 GCA_002306005.1 Ruminococcus sp. UBA1366
TGAAAAACTTCCGGCTTGCAACCCTGCTGCAATCCACCGCAGCCACTGAATATGAAGGACTCATGCGCCCCGTGCTGTTTGATTACCGCTTTTATAATCAGGATTTGTCCACCGGCAGCCTGCTTGTGGAAGTTGGCAGCCATGGGAACTCCATAGACGAAGTCATTTACAGCGGCGAACTGTTCGGCAAAGCACTTGCACAAGCGCTTACAAGCATTTCAAAATCGTAATTTTCATAAAAATACAAATTTCGGCATACATAGATTGA
>DBRO01000133.1:2478-3237 GCA_002306005.1 Ruminococcus sp. UBA1366
GCGGCAAATCCCCCTCCCGCCGCGATAAGCTGATATATTTTTCCTTTGTCGCATTCAGCGCATTGATTCTTGCGTATTATTCGGCAGAAAGCTACCAGTCCTTGCAAACCGGCACCGCTCTTTTTTCGAATACTTTCTTTCTGTAAGTTTCAAGAATAAAAAGTTTCCGTGACACCATCACAGAAACTTTTTTTATTTTGCCGTATGATAGAAAAAACAAGGTAAGAAAGGATGTTGTTATCATGTTCGGTAATTTATTTGGAAGAAACGAAGAACCCGTAGATGTCAGCGACAAAGTGATTAAAATCAGCAAAGCGCGCTGTCCGCAAAACCATGCCTGTCCCTCCGTGCGGGTCTGTCCCGTAGGAGCGCTCAAACAAAAAGGTTACGGTCTGCCCCACGCGGATATGAGCAAGTGTGTAAAGTGCGGAAAATGCATCAATTACTGTCCCATGCGTGCAATTTATTTTGAATAGCCTGTTACTCTCCTGTTTTCATGATATTTACATACCCCGAAAAGCAAAAAGGAAGCCCGAATCCGGACTTCCTTTTGCTTTATTAGAGAAGATACACCGCGCAAAAATGTGGTATGATTGTGCAGCGCTTCTTTAATACGCAGGTTTATCAATTTCGTAGTTGTCGCCGCTTGCCGCGCGCATAATCACATCGATCATATCCTGATTAAACGGCTTTTCTGTGTTTCTGTCAAACAAACCAAACGCATCGCCGCCAGTATCCTTGTTGTTGCCGTTGTCCCAC
>DBRO01000133.1:3242-3390 GCA_002306005.1 Ruminococcus sp. UBA1366
TACAACCGCGACTGGCTGTACCCGTCCACATTCACACTCGCACCGTATTCGCCCAAAATCACAGGGATACCCTTATCATAGAACTGCGCTTTCATTTTGGCAAAAATCTCGTCCACCCAGTCTTCCTGTCCCCAGCTATCGTTGGCAG
>DBRO01000020.1:0-4724 GCA_002306005.1 Ruminococcus sp. UBA1366
AAAAAACTGCTTTTAAAAATGCTTGCGGAAAACCGCGGCGCCCAACCCTGAATATAAGCGAGTTGAGATAAATTTGATAAAAGACATTACCATCGGGCAATACTTCCCGGGAAAATCCCCCATACACCGTCTGGACGCACGTGTGAAATTGATTTTGTCCGCGGTGTTCATCGTCATGCTCTTTGCCGCAGACGATGGCTTTGGCATTGCCGTGGGCGTGCTGTTTGTGCTGGTCAGCTTCGGGCTTTCTCAAATCCCGTTTTCGCTGATGGTAAAAAGCTTAAAACCCATTGTGCCGATTATCCTGTTCACTTCGGTGTTAAACTTGTTCTTTATTAAAACCGGCACGCCGCTGGTGCAGTTCTGGAAAATCTCCATCACCACCGGTGCGGTGGAATTCACCGTGTTTATGATTGTCCGAATTTTAGCGCTGATTGCCGGCACCGGACTGCTTACCTACACCACATCGCCCATCGACCTTACCGATGCCATTGAGCGGCTGTTTTCCCCGTTAAAAAAACTGCACCTGCCCGTGCATGAGCTTGCTATGATGATGACGATTGCCCTGCGCTTTATCCCCACGCTGATTGAGGAAACCGATAAAATCAGCGCGGCGCAAAAAGCCCGCGGCGCGGATATTGATACGGGAAATTTAAAAAGTCGTGCAAAATCCATGATTACGATTCTGATTCCTTTGTTGATTTCCTCATTTCGGCGCGCAGATGAACTTGCGCTTGCCATGGAATGCCGCTGTTACCACGGAGGAGAGGGTAGAACTCGTATGAAACAACTTCATATGGGCGCACGCGACGGCATTGCCGTACTGGTAACCGGAATGTTTCTTGCGGCGGTCATTCTTTTCAATATCTTGAACCTTTCCGCGAAACTCCGGAGTATGTTATGAAGAATTATAAAATTAAAATGGCGTACGACGGCACCCACTATCACGGCTTTCAGCGCCAAAATAACGCCTATACCATTCAGGAGGCTGTGGAAACCGCCCTGTATCGGCTCACCGGAGAAACCGCCGTCATTTACGGCTGTTCCCGTACGGATACGGGTGTCCATGCGCGGGAATTTTATTTCAATGTCCGGCTGGAAACCGCCATTACCTGTCGGGGGATTGTCTTTGGCGTGAATAATCTGCTTGAGAATGACATTGCCCTGCTAACCTGCGAGGAAGCAGCGCCGGAATTTCATGCACGGTACGACTGCCGCGGTAAGGAGTACGAATATCTCATCCATAACAGCGAAATTAAAAATCCGTTTTGGAACAACCGTGCCTATCGGTTCTGGTATCCCATACAGGAAACGCTCCTGCATGATACCGCCCAGATTTTTGTGGGAACGCATGATTTTCGTTCGTGTTGTTCCGCCGCCTGTACCAAGGAAAACACCGTACGAACGATTCATCAATTTTCAGTTACCCGCACCGGCGAGATGGTTTCGTTCCTGATACGCGGCGATGGATTCTTATATAATATGGTGCGGATTCTGGTGGGAACCCTGCTCTATGTCAATGACGGCAAAATCAGTCCGGCGCGTATTCGGGAAATTTTAGAGAGCAAAAACCGAACCCTTGCCGGAAAAACCGTTCCCCCGTGCGGACTATATTTAAATCACGTGTATTATAGCTAAATGTTCCATGTGGAACAATGATTGGAACAAAGAAGGGAGAGATTCCTGTGGCGAAAAAAGAGAAAGAAAACGAAGAAAACGTCACACCCTCACAAACAGATCTGCGGAAAGCACGCAGAAGGAGAAAAATTAAACGCAGAATTATCAAATTGGTCACAGTAATTTTGATGGTATTTGCAGGAATTATGCTGTATATCACGCATAATCTCTGGATGCCCGCGTTGGAGCATCTTGTTTATAATGCCGGCACCACCGTTGAGAACGATGGAGAACTTGCATCGGGGAATTTCCCTGTCCAACTGGGCAATACGGGAGAAACAAAAATTGCCGGCTTGGGCAACTATCTGGTCGTTGTTACTGATACCTACATTACGTATTTTGATGAAAAAGGCGAGAAGCAAAAATCTTTTCAACACCTTTTAGGTGCACCCATTATTGAAAGCTGTAACGACCGGATTCTTGTGTACGATGTCAGCGGATATTCCTACGTCATTGCCAATAAAAAAGAAGTCGTCTATACAAAAAAATTAGAGGACAAAATTTTAATGGCACGACAAGCCAAAAACGGCTATACCGCGGTGGTTACGCAAACAGATAACTATCCGGCGTTCCTTACCATTTATGATAAGGAAGGCAAAGCCGTATATAAATGGGCAAACGGTGAACAGATTACGGATGTAGCTTTTTCTGAAAACGGTTCGGGATGCATTGTCAGCACCATGGAAAGCAACGGCGGAACGATCACTTCAGAAATTCACGGCTTGCAATTTGATCAGCAAAAAGAGGCATTTGTAATCTCAGATTTGCATACTTTGATTTATAAAACTGCCTATACAGAAAGCGGTAATATATGGGTTGTTGGAGACGATTGCTTCTTGCTCGTTGCTACGGATGGTACTGTTGTGCAAGAAAAGCAGCTCAACAATACCGTGGAAGGCTATACGCTAAGTGCGCAAACCGCCGCTGTCGTGACCGCCAGCCTGACCAACGGAGAATCCCTGCTTTATACCGCTGATGAAACGGAAATAACGCAAACCACAATTGATGAAGCAGTGCAAATCCATGCGCTGGATGATTTGGTGTATATTTTAACGGATGACACGGTTTTTTCTGTAAATTCAACCGGAAAAACAGTGGCAACTGCTGAACTTTCTGATAACTATAGTAATTTTGTATACATTGACGAAATGGTGTATCTGCTCGGCTATCGGGAAATTGATAAAGTAGAATTTCTATCATAAATTTATAAAAAAACGTGCTGTCATGCAGCATTTTCACAAATCAATATCCATAATTAACAGATAAAGCCTATCCGTTATGCACATGCACACAGAACAAACACGAAATTTTCGCGGTTTAAAAGCATTGTACAGTTGACAGAAAACGCCTGATTGTTGTATAATCGAAGTAAACCCTAAAAAGGCCGTGTCCGTCCAGAGAAAGGAGTTTCTCATTGAGTCTTGTTTATGACCTGTTCTGCGTACTGATTCTTGCTGTTAGTGTTGTGATCGGCTACCGCCGGGGTGCAGTGAAAACCATCCTGCTGGTACTTGCGTTTCTCATCGCGGCGCTGGGGGCATGGTATCTTTCTCAAGCAGCCGCACCCACCGTTTATCGCGCATTTGTCAAAGACCACGTTGTTTCCGCAGCCGAGAAAAGCCTGGATCAGGAGAATCTCACCGGTATCGTAAACCGGATTATCCAAAACGCCGCAGGCACTTCCGATGTGGAATTGTCCGGGGAAGAATTGAAAACCGCCGCAGCAAAAAGCGGCGATCTCTCAGAGAATCTGGCAGCGCTTGCAAAACAAAAGGGTTATACTGGCAGTCAACAAGTACTTGCTGAGCAAATTCAAATAGGATTGAATGCAAAGCAGGTTTTACTTGATAGCGATACCGCAGAAAACCTTCCGGAAACGGTGCAGGATATCCTGGAGAAAAGCAGCGATGATATTGAATCCGATGTTCGCGCTGTGTTAGTGGAAGCAGCGGATGGAACCACAAAAAGTGCAGCCGCAGCTGTTGAAGAGCATTTGCTTCGCACACCGATCATAAGCCTGATAAGAACGATTCTTGCCATTGGTATTTTTGTGATTTTACTTGCGCTTTTGCGGATTCTCATTTCGTTTACGGGCGTGATCAATAAAGTACCTTTTGCCGGCACAATTAACCGCCTTGGCGGAGGTGTGCTTGGGTTTGTCTACGGGGTTGTGATTTTGATGATTCTAGCATCGTTGGTAAGCCTGTTGATCAAAAACGGTATTGCCGCTGATTATCTGAACGAAAAATCAGCCGAGAACACAAAAATTTTTCAGTATTTCTATCAGTATTGCTTTTGACAATTTGAATCATCACCATCACTTGTCACAAGAAATAAAAAAAGAAAGGAGAATTCCTTTTCGGGTAAACTTCCGGAAAGGAAGTGAAATAGAATATGATGATGTGCAATAGATGTAAAAAACGCCCCGCCGTTGTGTTTATATCCGCAATGAACGGCAGTAACGAAAGACGAAATGAGGGACTTTGTTTGATTTGTGCAAAGGAAATGGGCATTTCGCAAGTGGACGATTATATGAAATCCATGGGCATCACCGATGAGGATTTGGAGGCAATGTCCGACCAGTTGATGGAACTCTCCGATGGCGTGGATTTTGAACCGGGTGGCAGTTCCACCATGCCTTCTTTTTTAAGCAATCTGCTTGGCAATGGCGCAAAAAACGGTGCGAGCCCGTCGGATGCAGCCGCAAATCCGCCAGCTGATCCCACCGGAAAAAACGATAATTTCTATGAAAAATTCCGCCCGAGCGGCAATACTGCGCAAAGCACCCGCCCGCGAGAGAAAAAGCAGCTCAAATTCCTGTCTAATTACTGTACGAACTTGACCGAGCGCGCGCAAAACGGCAAGCTGGATAACATTATCGGCAGAGAAAAGGAAATCGCCCGTGCCATCCAGATTCTTTGCCGCCGCCAGAAGAACAACCCCTGCCTGATCGGCGAACCCGGCGTTGGAAAAACTGCCATTGCGGAAGGCATTGCACAAAAAATAGTGTCCGGCGATGTGCCGTTTCATCTCAAGGGGAAGGAAAT
>DBRO01000020.1:4817-6289 GCA_002306005.1 Ruminococcus sp. UBA1366
GCCGCGAATATTTTGAAACCTGCGCTTTCCCGCGGGGAAGTACAGGTCATCGGTGCAACGACTTTTAAAGAATATCGGAAGTATATCGAAAAAGACTCCGCGCTGGAACGCCGTTTTCAGCCGATTACCGTGACGGAACCAACCGTGGAAGATACCGTTCAAGTGCTGCGGGGCATAAAAAAATACTATGAAGAACACCATCGCGTGCAGGTTTCAGACAACATCATTCGGCTCTGTGCCGTGCTGAGCGAGCGCTATATCAACGATCGTTTCCTGCCGGACAAGGCCATAGACCTGCTGGACGAGGCTTGCGCCCGCCGCAGCATTCGCAGTCCGGAATTAACGCAGTATGAAACGTTAAATCAGGATCTACGGAAGCAAACCCGCATAGAAGCAGCGTATGAAAGCCTGAGCAATCCAGATTATGAGGCAGTCGCGAAGGTAAAATCCGAAATTTCTCGTTTGAACCAAATGCTTGCCGAGGTAGAAGAAAAAATTAAACACCTGGAAGTCACGGAGGAAGACCTGTCCGATGTGATCGAACTCTGGACGGGTATCCCCGCGAATAAAATTGCCGAGGGCGAGTACGCAAAAATGCGGAACTTAAAAGAAGCGCTTAGCAAACGAATTATCGGACAAGACGAAGCCGTCACCAAGGTTGCCAACGCCATCAAGCGTACGCGGGTGCAGCTTTCCAAGCGCCGCCGTCCGGCAAGCTTTATCTTTGTCGGTCCCACCGGCGTGGGAAAAACCGAGCTGGTCAAGGTGCTGGGCGAGGAGCTTTTCAATGCTACCGAGCCGCTGATCCGCATTGATATGTCCGAATATATGGAAAAGCATTCCGTTGCAAGGCTGATTGGTTCGCCCCCCGGCTATGTGGGCTATAACGAAGCCGGCCAGCTGACAGAAAAAGTCCGTCGCCGTCCGTATTCCGTGATTCTGTTTGACGAAATTGAAAAGGCACACCCCGATGTGATGAATATCCTGCTGCAAATTCTGGACGAAGGCAGGCTGAATGATGCACAAGGCAGGAGTGTTTCATTTGAAAACACCGTAATTGTCATGACCTCTAATGCCGGCTCCACGGATAAGGACACCGGCGTGGGCTTTAATAAAACGGCCGCTGCGGTTTCAAAGGATAAAGCCATGAAAGCACTGCGGGAATTCCTACGACCGGAGTTTCTGGGCAGAGTGGACGAAATCGTGGTGTTCCAGCCGCTGACGGAGGCAAACTATGCCGATATCGCCGCCCTCATGCTGGACGAAATGATCGAACCGCTGCAAGAAAAAAATATTCACCTGCGGTTCGACAGGGACGCGCTCCAAGCCATTGCGCATAAAAGCTTTGATAAAAAATTGGGCGCGCGGGATATCCGTCGTGTCATCCGAGAGGAAGTCGAGGACAAAATCGCACAAATGCTCATCAACAACGAGCAAACGGTTTCCGGTATCGGCATCACCGCCAAGAACGG
>DBRO01000020.1:6346-11907 GCA_002306005.1 Ruminococcus sp. UBA1366
TTGGATGGGCGAGGTGCGTATGGAACGAATCATTCTGCATAGCGATGCAAATAATTTTTATGCCTCAGTGGAGTGTCTGTATCATCCGGAACTGCGGGGAAAACCGGTTGCCGTGTGCGGCGATGTCAGTGAGCGCCACGGAATTGTGCTGGCAAAAAATCAGCTTGCTAAAAGTTTTGGCATTGCTACGGGCAACCCCATCTGGCAGGCAAAGCAAAAATGTCCCGCACTGGTGTGCGTGCTGCCAAATTACGACCGCTACCTGTTCTTTTCCGAACAGCTGCGGAAAATTTACGCCGACTATACCGACCGGATTGAGGGCTTTGGACTGGACGAATGCTGGTTGGATGTCAGCGAAAGCGCCGAACTGTTCGGGGGCGGGGAAGCGCTCGCCNNGTGAGTTTCAATAAAATCTTTGCCAAGCTTGGCTCCGACTTAAAAAAGCCCGATGCGGTGACGGTCATTTCCAAGGAAAATTTCCGAAACACCATTTGGCGCCTTCCCGCAAACGAGTTGCTTTATGTCGGTCCCGCCACGCGCCGCGCACTCTCCACGCTGGGAATCCGCACCATCGGGGAGCTTGCCCGTACCGATCCGGAAATTTTACACGCAAAATTCGGTAAATGCGGAACCATGCTCTGGCGCTTTGCCAACGGCTACGATACCTCCGCCGTCAGCGAGGACGGTGCGGAACCGGTGATAAAAAGCATTGGAAACAGCACCACCGCACCACGTGATCTGGTCTGCGACCGCGATGTGAAAATCACGCTCTATTTGCTGGCGGAAAGCGTTGCCGCCCGCTTGCGTGAACAGCACTGCGTGTGTTCCACCGTGGCGCTGTGGGTGCGGAACAGCGACCTGAGCGCCTATATCCGGCAAGTGCAGCTCAAAGTTCCGGAGAGTAACAGCGAAATTTTAGCGCAGCGTGCGTATGCGCTGTATCAGGCACACCACAACGGCGCACCGATTCGCAGTTTGGGCATCCGTGCCTCGGCGCTGCAAAACGACCGTTTTCGCCAGCTTTCTTTTTTGCCGGAACAACTCCGCGCCGCAAAAATCGACCGCATTGAAAACGCCGTGGATTCATTAAGAAACCGGTTTGGCTATTTTTGTGTGCAACGCGGCGTGATGCTTACAGACAAAAAGCTCTCCGCGCTGGACGCAAAGAGCGAACACGTCATTCACCCCGAAAGCTTTTTCTAGGAGGCAAACGCCATGAAATGTTATGTTTCCGTCAACGCGGATTTTTCCGAGGAAGGCAAGCTGCTGCCGCGCTTTGTGCGTTGGCGTGACGGCAAAATCTACCGGATCGACCGCGTGCTGGACGTGCGCCGTGCCGCCTCTCTGAAAGTCGGCGGAAACGGCATCCGCTACCGGATTTGCGTGTGCGGCAACGAAACCTATTTGTGGTACGACGATATGGAGTGCCGCTGGTTTGTGGACGAAAAAGCCCGCAGCACCGGATAATCAGCGACAAAAAAGCCGGAATTTCAAACTCCGGCGAGATATTTCAACTTATTTTTGTGCTTTCTTGCGGCATTCCGGACAGTACCCATACACATTCAGTTTGTGCCCAACAATTTCAAAGCCGGTTTCCGCCGTCAGCGTTTCCTCGTAATTTCCCAGCGGACAGCTCCGAATTGTCAGAATCCTGCCGCATTCCAAACAGTACAAATAGTGCCGGTGCAGACTGCAATCCAGCTCAAACAAGGCTTTCCCGTCGCCGGTTAAGCTGATTTTAGTCACGATGTTTTTGCCCGCCATCTGGTCCAGCGCCCGGTATACGGTCGAAAGACTCGCCGGAACCTCTTTGGTTTCTGCCAAGTCACGGTAAATTTGTTCCGCCGAAAGCGGCTGCTCTGCATTCTCCAAAATTTCCAAAATTGCCTGCCGTTGCTTCGTGAATTTCAACCCGCTTCCGCGCAGCCGTTCTTCCGTTTTACTCATGTCCGTTCTGCCACCGTCTTTCTTGTCCGCAGGAAATCGCGCAGTGCGCAGCCGGCATACACCAGCGTGTAGCAAATCACGGAAAGAATGACAATCGACGCACCGGATGCAATATTGATGGTATACGAAATCCATAGCCCTGCAATGCAGAAAAAGCATCCCAGCAGCGTGGAAAGAATCATTCTGCCGCGTAAGCCCTTAACCAGCATACCGGAAATTGCTGCCGGTGCGGTGAGCAGCGCCAGCACCAAAATAATACCCACCACGCGCAGTAAAACCACAATGGAAACCGCAATCAACGCCAGCAGAACATATTCCATAAAAACAGTTTTTAACCCGCCGATATAGGCAAATTCGTCATCGAACAGATACGCTTTCCAAGCATCAAAAAATAGTAGAATCACCAAGGCGACAAGCACGGTTAAAACCGCCATCAGCTTTAAATTCGCCCGCGTAATGGACAAAATATTTCCAAAAAGGTAGGACGACATATCCGGCGGATAGCCCGGTGCAAGGGCAATAAAAAGCAACCCCAGCGCCATGCCAAGCGACCACAGCATCGCAATGATAATATCCGAGCCGGTTTTCTTCCGGCGGTTGATAAACCCAATGATAAACGATGCGCAGACCGAAAACGCAAATGCCCCAATAATCGGTTCAAAGCCAAGCAGATAGCCCAGCCCCACACCGCCATAGGAAGTATGCGCGATTCCGCCACTCATCATGATCAGCTTTTTTTCCACGATAATGACGCCGATAATACCGCAAACTACGCTTGCCAGAATTCCGGCAAACAACGCATTTTGTAAAAACTGATAGTGAAATAACGCCTCAAACATAGTATAAAAAAGTCCTTTCTTAGCAACAATCTTCGCCGTTGTGTCCCTTTAAAACGCGGTGCGGCACGCCGTGCGCAATTAAATCCACCGGACATCCGTACAGCGTGTTGACAATATGCTCATTGAGTTCCGGTTCACCGTGATAAACCAGCTCGCGGTTTAAGCAGGCAAGCTGCTTTACCTGCGAGGACACCGCCAACAAATCATGCGTGACCAATAAAATCGTCATGCTGTGGTTCAGTTTTTCCAGCAGGCTGAAAATCTGATCGCGGCTTTTGGCATCCACGCTGGCGGTTGGCTCGTCCAGCAGTAAAATCTGCGGTTCTGTCGCCAGTGCGCGGGCAATCAGCATCTTCTGGAACTCTCCGCCGGAAAGTTCCCCGATTTGCCGGTTTTTCAGATTCAACATCCCGACGATTTCCAGCAATTCGTCCGCTTTTTCCCGATCGGCGGTGCTGTATCGGTGCAAAAATAATCGAGAGCGATGGATTCTTCCGGTTAAAACTGCATCCTGCACGGTAATGGGAAAGCGCTTATCAAACAGTGCGAACTGCGGCACATAGCCCGCCATACCGCGGACTTCCGAAACGGGCTTCCCGAAGATTTTTACACTGCCTTGTTCTGGATGAATTAATCCCAGAATGGATTTCATCAAAGTGGATTTTCCGCCGCCATTCGGCCCGATAATGCCGATATACTCCCCTTGATTTACGCTGAGCGTGATATCGCGCAGGGCAGGGGACTGTCCGTACGAAACGCTTAAATGTTCAATTTCAACAGCTTTGACAGCTTGGTTGGGCATTGTAGTATCCCTTTCTTTTTATAAGTGTAAAGGCAATCCCGGAGCGTTCCGGCACTGCCTTTTTATTATACTATACTTTTGCCGCTTCTGCAATAGCATCTGCCATTTTCTTCAGATTATTAAGATAATCCGCGGAGAGNNNNGAGCTGTCTGTTTCCTGCTGATAGAAGATGACTTTAATGTTTTCGTTCTTTGCAAGGTCAATCATATCCTGCAAATGCTGCGGGGTTGCTTCCTTGCCTTCCTCCTCCAGCGCGAACATTTCNNCCTTCCAGCCCAGCCAGCTTTTCTTTAATTTCCGTATCCACGGCATCCAGCTGTGCAATGTAATCCTGTGCGTTTTGCTCGTAGGTTTCCTTGTTGTCGGGATCCAATTTTACGATTTCCTGTGTCATCAGCTCAATACCTAGTTTCATACGCTTGGGTGAAAGCCAGATATGTGCATCCCGTTCGCCCTCCTCAAATGTGCGGTCTGGATAAGTTTTTGCAATCTCCGTATAGAGCGGATAAACCGTCACATCGCCGGCACTTTGCAGAATTTTCTCTTCGCTCGGCACACCGATGGTGAAGTAAATGTCCGCATCGCTGAAAGTTGTCATTTCCTTTGGCGTTGGCTCGTAGGTTTCCGGACTGCTGCCCGGCGGTACCATGGTGATCACGTTTGCCAGATCTCCGCAAATGGCTTTTGCAAACGTTTCCTGCGGGACGATACTCACGGCAATGGTGAGTTTTCCGTCGTCTTTTTTTGTTTCGCTGTCCCCGCACGAGGTAAGCGCCAATGCGGAAGCGGTAAGCATTCCGGCGGTGCAAAGTGCGGCAATTTTTTTGAGATTCATACTTGTCCTCCTGTTTTAAATGCGAATAATTCTCATTTGCAATAAATTTATTTTACCACGTGCGTTTCATTTTGTCAATCATTTTCTTTTTGATTTTTGCGTTTCGTGAATTTATTACAAATACTCGCACAAAAAAATTGCATTTTTGTAGCATTCTTATTGAAAGCGCAAGAGAAATATGCTATAATTTTGTAAGAACAAATTCAGAAAATCATAAGGCGGTTTATTTTATGAAAATCCTTGTTTCCTCGGATAGTACCTGCGACCTTTCGCCGGCGCTTTTAGAACAATATCAAATCCGCATTACGCCGTTAAGCGTACAAAAGGGCGGGGAATCCTTCCGCGACGGGGTGGATATTGATCCGGCGGATATTTTTGCCCATGTTGCAGCTGGCGGGGAACTTTGTTCCACTGCGGCGGTAAATGTTGCCGACTATGCGGATTTTTTTGCCGGCTGTCGGGAATATGACGGCGTAATTCATGTTTGTCTGGGCTCGGATTTTTCTTCCTGCTACCAAAATGCCTGTATTGCGGCGGCGGATTTTCCCAATGTGCGGGTGATCGATTCTAAAAATCTGTCCACCGGTCACGGACATATTGTACTGGCGGCGGCGCGTGGTACGGAAAAAATTGAAACGCCCGAACAACTCGATGCATTCTGTGAGGAACTGCGCGCGCTGACAGCCCGTGTGGAGGCTAGCTTTGTGATGGAAAAACTGGCTTACATGGTCAAGGGTGGACGGTGTTCTTCCGTTGCGGCGCTGGGAGCAAATTTGTTAAAATTAAAACCCTGCATTGAAGTGATTGACGGCAAAATGCAGGTGGTGAAAAAATATCGCGGCAGTTACGAAAAATGCATTGCCGATTATGTGCGGGAACGGCTTGCCGGACGGGATGATATTGTGGAGGACACGCTGTTTATCACTCACACGCCGGTGAGTGATTCGGCGGCGGAAACGGTACGGGTGGCTGTACGGGAATCCGGCAAGCAGTTTGCGCAGATTTATGACACGGATGCCGGCTGTACGGTTTCGTGCCATTGCGGCCCGGGAACGCTTGGGGTGCTGTTTCTCAGAAAGGAAACAAAATGACGGATTTGCAAAAGGGGCAGCGCTATGCCATTACTTTGGTGCGTGC
>DBRO01000020.1:11963-23956 GCA_002306005.1 Ruminococcus sp. UBA1366
TCCTGCGAAGATTTTTGACGCATTCAAGCGGCTTTATACAGCGGAATTTGAACGCCGCGCAATTCCTTCAGCAAGGTTGAATTAACAAAAAGCATGAACTCCAAAGCACTGGAGCAATATCAGCAATTCCTGCGCGAAACTGGTTTATAACGTACAAAATCCGACGGAGTGATTCCGCCGGCTTTTGCCGAAAATGAAGGATATGGATGTTGTTACTTGTAAGCTGAATTAAGAGGCGGCAAAGTCCTTGCCAAACTGCCGGCAATCGTCTAATGCGGCATCGTCCGGAGACTCGTTGACAATTAGGCCTTCGCCTTTGAACACGACGGCGCCGTCATCACTGGCTCTGGATACCCATTGGCGCATCCATTCACCGTCGCCCCAGCCGTAAGAGCCGAACAATGCGACTTTTTTACCGTTCAAAGATGCCTCGATATCGGCAAAAAACGGTTCAAATTCGCTTTCTTCCAGCACCTCATCGCCCATAGCGGCACAGCCAAGTGCGATTTTTTCATAATCGCCCACCGAACCGCTGAAATCNNTTACCCGTTCCACTCCAATAAATTACTACTGATTTTCCCATACAAACACGATCCTTTCTGAAACTATGCAATCCTTAGCGCTTGATAGATGGTCTGCCCTTGGTGGAGCTTCCCACATAAATAGCGCCGGCATTTTCCGTAATTATCAAAGGTGCGCTGCGCCTTTTTTTCATCGCCGTAAACTTTCCATGCACCGCAAAGCTTATAATCTTTGCCTTTGTGGGTGATAAATCCCTGGACATCCACTGCTGGATATCCCAAAAACAGCCCGATTTCATGCGGAAAATCCGTGCTTTGCCGAATGCGAACTCGCAAACGGGAAAGCATTTTCGCCAGCGTCTGATCGGGATCGTATCCAAAGCTTTGCAGAAGCACGACCGTATGCGGTTCCCGCAAATGCAGGAGCAAGTTTTTGCCGTGGTAAACATACAGCAAGGTTTTTTTCTCGCACGTACACAGCACTTGCATTTTTAAGCCCTTCACGACTGCTTTTTGGTTGAAATTACGAATGCTTTTCGCAATTTCCCGAAACGGGGCAGGGAAGTTGCACAGGCACGCAGGTTTGATTCCCAGCAGGGCCGGCGCACAATGATAGGCGACTTTTGATTCAAAAATCTTTTCGGTTGTTTCTAAACTCCGCATGGAAATCCTCCTCTCTTGATTAGCAACAGCTAACTTCCGCTGTAAAAAAATATTGCTAACTGCAATACTGAGACAGCACATTTTTTAATGCGCTGACGCTGGAACTTTGTACTCTTGCAACTTGAAATTCGCCTTTATCCGCACGGGCATTGACAGTTAACGCCATCTTGTGTGACACAGTTTTTGTAAACAGGATAACCAGATCCGGCGTGCCAAGTTTGCTTTCAAAATCGGCAGGCATTTTATGGTTAGCATTTGCTAACTTAATGCTATCATATCACGAAAAGACTACCTTGTCAATAGGGTTTACAAATATTTAATAATTTTCTTCCACAAATTTTGTCCAGTTTGCAAGAACAACCGCAACAATCTGCGGATCATACATCAATCCCGAATTGGTTGCAATTTCATTTCGGCATTGCTCTTTCGTCAAAGCATTCCGGTAAACACGTTGATTGAGCATGGCATCAATGGAATCCGCCACGGCGATCATACGGGAGCCAAGCGGGATATCCTCACCGCGAATGCCGGTTGGATAACCCTTGCCGTCAAATCGTTCATGATGATGTAAAACCATGCTGGCGATTCCTGATAAGCGCGGATTTTGATCCAAAATATCATATCCGATCATACTATGGTCCTTCATCATGGACCATTCCGAGTCGGTAAGCTTCCCATGTTTAAATAAAACGCTGTCGGGGACACCAATTTTACCGATGTCGTGTACCAAAGCAGCAGTACAAATCATAAACTGCTGGTTTTCATTCAATTTCATGGCAGTACAAATCAATCCGCATAGCAGGCTGACGCGCTGGGAATGCTTGGCGGTATAGCCGTCTCGCGCTTCTAATGCGCTGACAACAGCAGAGGTAATTTCATAGCAGATGGTGCAATCTTTCTTCTGATTTCTGTTCATAGCAATCAGGCGCCCGCAATTTTGGCTGGACGCATCTCCTACTGATATTTCCCCTTTATATAAAAGTGTAGCACAGTTTCAGCGTTTTTGTCAATTTTATTCTATCAATTTTGTATGAATTAACAAATATAAAACGATTTCTAGCGAAAAATCAGGATTTCAGCCAAGAATTCTGACTATTTTTTTGGCGTTTCAGGTTTTGAATCGGAATTATTTGACATATTTTTAACATGGGAGAGGGGAGAGGAATCAGCGGCTTTTTTTAGATTTTCATCCGATAGGTGGGTGTAAATTTCCGTTGTTGCAATGCTTTTATGTCCCAGGATTTCCTTCAAAACCAATGGATCCACACCACCGTGCTGATACATGAGTGTTGCGGCGGTATGGCGAAGCTTGTGCGTGGTGACTCCCAAATTTCCCAGACCGGCTGCGCTGAGACTATTCTCCACAATTTCCTGAACGCGGCGGCGGCTGATGCGTTTGCGGTTACGCGAACAAAACAAGGCTTCCTGCACAGGATTTGTACTTTCTTGTGTAGTGGAAAGCAATTCGCCACGGACTTTAAGATAGGCGTCAATCGCTTCAATACAGGCATCATTGACGTAAACAATTCGTTCCTTTGAGCCTTTGCCGAACAAACGCAGCGTGCGGTTTTCGCGGCTGAAATCGCCCAAATTGATACCGACAAGTTCGCTTAGGCGCATGCCGCAATTTAAAAACAATGTAAGAATGCAGTAGTCCCGCTCGGGATATTTGGAATGGACGTTCCGAAGCAATTCCAGACTTTGCTCCAAACTAAGATGCTTTGGCAGCTTATTTTTCACGCGGGGCAATTCCAAATCTACAAGAGGGTTCTGTTCAATCAGCTGCGCTTTTTTATGCAGATAATGATAGAACTGTTTGAGCGCAGAGGCTTTTCTGGCACGAGTTGCCGTGGCGTTGTCGCGGGTATCTTTAAGCCAGCGGAGATACTGGTAGGCATCCAGCAATGTAAACTTCGCAAGATACGATACGGGGACATCGGCAATTTTGATTTCATGATAATCCGTATCCGGCGGCACATTGCAGTGCTGGATTTTTAGATACCGCAAAAATGTACGAATGTCAATATAGTAGGCTTCTTCAGTACGATCGGCGCGATCACGTACAATTTTTAAATTTAGCAGAAAGCCAGAAAGATAATCCGGACAATCATCCAGATAGGCTTGTTTCAAAATTCTCACCTCTGATTCTTCCCTAAACCGCACTAAATTTTTATTTAGTGCGGTTGTGTATCAATTTAATTTGTGTTGTTTCCTTTTCTATCGGATTCTTTCCTTTTTACAAACCAGAACTTACATTTGCATTTCCTGCGAAGGTATGCTATAATAATGACAGTGAGAAACAAATCTCACATTAAAAGTAAAACAAAAGATTTTAAGGAGGCACGAATTATGTGTAATCTGAATTTTGGTTCCTGCGAGGAACTGATGGCAAAACTGCTGGAGATGCTTTGCGGTTCCAGCACTTGCGGCGAATAAGAAAACCGCATCCAGAAATCTACTTGTCGGATCGACAAGCCTTTCATCGATCAAATAAATTCCTACATAGGCGGTTCTTTGCAGAGAACCGCCTTTCTTTTTATTTCAATTCTACCACGGTTACGCCGTCTTCGCCCTCGCCATACAGTCCACGGCGGGACGATTTTACCTGCCGATGGTGCTTTAAGTGATCCCGCACGGCATTTTTTAACACGCCTGTGCCTTTTCCGTGGATAATCGTCACGCTGGCAAGTCCGTTCATCACGGCTTCGTCCAAAAAGCTGTCCACGGCGTATAGGCCTTCATCCACGGCATAACCTCGGATATCCAGCTCTAAATTGACCGACCGCGTGGCGCGGCTTTGGATGCCGGCCGTGCTTACCGTTTGCTTTCTTTGCTGTTTTGGCAGCTTTTTGCCGTCAAAGGTCACGGCATTGCCCTCGCACAGGCGCAGTTTGGAAACCGAAACTTTCGTTTTCATAATCCCCGCTTGCACATAGCAATTTCCCGAGGAATCCGGAACGGTTAGTACGGTGGCTTTCTTTCCTGTATCGTTTAAAATCACCGAATCCCCTTGTTTGAGCGCTCTTGGCAAGCGATAGCCGGAGTCTTCTTTTGTAACCGGATGTGCGGAAAGATAGAGTTTGTCCATCCGATTTTTATAGCTCCGGCGCTGTTCTTCTGTTTGGCGGGAGAAGTCGGCGCTGTCTTTTTGCTTTTTTAATTCTAACAATTCATCCATGAGGGCTTGGGATTCCCGAGAGACCCGTGCAACCACGGCGGAAGCTTCCCTACGGGCTTTGGACATTTCTGCTTCTCGAGATTTTGCAAAGGCTTCCCGTTCAGCGGAGAGGTCTTCCCTCTCCTTTCGGAGTTCCCGTTCCAGTTCCCGTGCGGCGGTGCGGCTTTCTTCCAATTCCGTACGCGTTTTTTCCAGTGAATCCAGTACGGTTTCAAAGCGGGTGCTTTCTTCCGAAAGGCGCTTCCGAGCGTTTTCGATAATTCCCGATTGCAAGCCCAATTTTTCCGAAATGGCAAAGGCATTGGATTTTCCCGGAGAGCCGATGTTAAGGCGGTAGGTTGGCTGCAGTGTTGCGGCATCAAACTCACACGAAGCGTTTTGCACGCCTTGCGTTTCAATCGCAAACAGTTTCAATTCTTGATAATGCGTGGACGCAACGATTTCCGCGCCTTGCTTCAATAACTGCTCGATAATGGCAACCGCAAGCGCAGCGCCTTCCACCGGATCGGTACCGGAACCAATTTCATCCAACAGCACAAGCGAAGAATGATTCGCTTGCCGCAAAATTTCTATCACGCTGTTCATATGCGAAGAAAACGTAGACAGGCTTTGTTCAATCGACTGCTGGTCGCCGATATCCACCAGAATGTTTTCAAACACTGATACGCGACTTTCCTCCGCTGCGGGAATCATAAGACCGCACATCGCCATAGCGGTGAGCAATCCGGCAGTTTTCAGCACAACGGTTTTGCCCCCGGTATTGGGACCGGTGATCATCAATGCGTGGTAATCCGTTCCCAGCGCAAAATCTACAGGAACGACCTTTTCCGGTGCGATTAACGGATGGCGAGCTTTCTTTAAAAGTAGCACACCATCACTTGCAACGACGGGAATGGTTGCGTTCATTTTAATACCAAACTCAGATTTTGCAAAATATAGATTTAAAATCACACAGGCGTGCAGCCCGGTGAGCAGCAAATTTTCGTTTTCCGCACAGTCCGCTGTAAGTTCCGCCAAGATTCGGCGAACTTCTTCCTGCTCTTGACGCTCTAGAATCCGGATTTCATTATTGGCATCTACCACGCGCATAGGCTCAACAAATAGGGTTGCGCCCGTTGCGGAGGTATCGTGTACAAGTCCTGCGACACTGCCCTTATGCTCGGCTTTTACAGGCAGGACATATCTGCCGTCGCGGAGGGTAACAAGGGATTCCTGCAAATATTTTTGCGTGGTTTGGCTGCGGATCATTTCGTCCAGTGTATCACGGATTTTTAAGCCTGTCTGCATGATTTTTCGGCGAATGCGTGCAAGTTCTGGGCTTGCATCATCGGCCAGTGCATCTTCGCTGAGAATTGCACTTTCTAACCGTCGGAAAAGCTTGCGTTCCGGCAGAATCTGCATCAGAAGATGGGTGAGTGCGTTCTCGCGGTCTTCGTCATTAATTTCATCCTGCCAGTCATCAATCGCTTGAAATTGGCGCAGGACACGGCGGATTTCTAACAATTCCGCGATGGAAAGCACCGAGCCGGATTTTGCGCGGCGTACCAATGGAGTGATATCCGAAAAGCGGACAAACTCCGGTCTGCCATACCGAATGGAAAGCGTGTAGGCGGCTTCGGTTTTTTTCAGTTCTTCCCGCACCTGCTCGGTATCGGTGAGCGGTTCGATTGCAAGTGCCATGGTCGCGGATATGTCGTTGCCGCATTGTTTGGAGAGCATTTCTAGAATTTTATGTAGCTCCAGTGCTTGGTAATATTGATTCACGGTGAACTCCTTACAAGGTTTTTATAATATTCCAACGTGGGAAAGGTACGCCCAAGCTGGGTAATCAAATACTGCTCTGTTATGACGGACAGCTGTTTTTGGCAATGGTCGCTGGTGCGGAAATTAAATATTTTTTCCGGCTCGCTGAGCGCGATGAAACGCACGGCGTGCAGGAGCGTTTTGTTCAGCCTTGCCATGATGCGCGGTTCGTAGTGGATGCCCAATTCCTTAGCGCAATCCAAACAAAGCAAGTTTCCTTTTTGATAATCAAAATAAGTACAATCGCTTTCAAAGCAACAGCATTCCGAACACGCGGCAAGTGCAGGCAAGAGTCCGATTTCGCAGGCAAGACGCAGTTCAAACACGCACCGAATCAGTTCGTTCGGGCGGGTGTTGCGCCCCAGAAAAAACAGCGCCCGTCCCAGTAGTTTTTCCACCGGCTCGCAAGGCTGTTCGGGCAGGACGGTATAGCGGATGAGTTCCGAAAAATACGATGCCAACGCCAGCTTTTCCACGTTCAGTCGAATGCCATAATTGGTATCACAGGGCTCTGCGCTGTTCAACACATAGTACGGGGTGCGGTTCTTTGTAATGCAAAGCTTTGTGTACGAAAACAACTGTGTGGCGGCATTGCTTTTACTCCCCGCTTTTTTTGCGCCGCGTACTTTGACTTCCATCAAGCCGTAATCCTGCGACAAAAAGTCGATGAATTTATCGTTTTCGCCGCTGGTGCGCTCACGCAGGACGATGCCTTTTGAGGTTTTCAGCATACCTTATGCTCCTTGGTTCTCCTGCGGGACTTGCTTTTTTAGAGCCGTTCGGTACCGCAGATAGTCCTCAATTTTTCCGCTTAATAAAAATGCATTCCATTGTTCGTTCATTGCCTTTCCTCCCAAATGTCGAATTTTTCTCTGCTTATCATTAGTATTGGAATGAATCTTCGGCATTATAAGCGGTAGATAAAGACAATTNNCAATTATTTTGATGTTAATCCAAAATTTCGTATTGCGCTTTCTAAATCGCGCCAGCCTTCTTTGACTTTTACCCAGCATTTCAGATTGACTTTAATCTGGAAAAACTGTTCTAATTCAAGCCGTGCCTGTTCGCCGATTTTTTTCAGCATGGCACCGTTTTTACCGATGACAATTCCCTTATGCGATTCGCGCTCGCAAAAAATGACGGCGGAAATATCAAGGATTGCCTCCCCTGCCCTGCTTTCGCGCTCCTGCAAGGATTCAATACTCACGGCAATGCCATGCGGAATTTCATCATTGAGGTTGGTAAGCGCTTTTTCGCGGATAATTTCCGCCATAATTACGCGCTCGGGCTGGTCGGTAATTTTATCCTCGGGAAAATAATGCGGTCCTGTTACGGCGTAATGGTCAACGGCTTGCAGGATTAGATTCAGTCCATCGTTTTGCAAAACACTGACGGGCAGGACTTCCTCAAAGGGATACAGTCCGGAATAATCTGAAATTGTTTGCATGAGCTTTTCCTTGTCCCGAAGGAGGTCGATTTTATTCAACACCAAAAATACATGGGCGGATTTTCTGAAATTGGCGATAAGCGCTTGCTCTGCCTCCCCTGCTTTTCGGGTGCAATCCGCGACTAGCAGGATAATTTCGCCCTCGGAAACCGTTTCCGACGCGGTTTTGGTCATATGCTGGGCAAGTCGGCTTTTCGCTTGATAGATTCCCGGCGTATCAATAAACACATACTGCATTTCGTTTTTTGTGAGGATTCCGGTAATGCGGGTACGGGTAGTTTGCGGTTTTTTACTGACGGCGGCAATTTTTTCGCCAATCAGTGCATTAAGCAGGGAGGATTTTCCCGCATTGGCACGGCCGGCGATGGTAACAAAGGCATTTTTGGTTGTCATATCATAACTCATTTCTTTTGTGAATTGGGGGCTTGCTCCTTGAGCTGGTAGTAGGACGGTTTTGCGCTGTAAATAAAGGCGATCCAGGCAATTATGCTCAAAAGCAGTAACACGCTGTGTTCCGGATTGCTGCGGTAAAAGCGGAAGATTTCCACAAATTTTGCGGGATCCCAAAACAGCACCAAGCCATAGATGAATGCCGCCAAGGCACAGACAAAGACTGCTCCTGCGGCGATATCTTTGGATTTTTTGGCAAGCTCGTTATAGCAGGGCGATGTCAAATCCACGCTGGCCTCGATTGCTGTATTGAGCATTTCCGCGGCAATCACCAGCGCGATAAACAGCAAAAGCAGGGCTTTCTGCGTAAGGGTAAACGCATAGAAGCGTCCGAACACGATGATGTAAAAGACGGCGCAGAGGTGAATGCGCATATTGCGTTCGGATTTAACACAATAGGCTATGCCGCGCAGGGCGTAAAAAAAGCTCCTGAGCAGACCGATGATTTTAGCTTTCGGGTTCATTTTCCTGTATAAAGCTGATGTCGCGGGCAATACCGAGGCTGGTGAGTACCTTTTCCTCTTTCTCGCGCATCAGTCTTTCCTCCAACAGACTTGTTTCGTGGTCGTATCCCAGCAGGTGAAGCATGGAATGTACGGTGAGAAATCCGATTTCCCGTTCCAGAGAATGCCCGTAGAGATTCGCCTGACGGACGGCTGTTTCTAAAGAAATCACGATATCACCTAACAGATACGCGCCGGTTTCGTTATTGACGTTATAGTTGCCGTCTTCCCCCAACGGAAAAGACAGTACATCCGTAGAACGGTCGATGTCCCGATACTCCCGATTCAACGCTCTAATCCGCTCGTCATCAACAAAAGAAACGCTGACCTCGGCATCCGCCAGAAAATTTTCTTCGTCCAGCACGGCATGACAACAACGGCGAATGAGCAAACGGATGCCCACCGGCACTTTTACTTTATGCTGGTTATTTGTAATAAGAGACTTTACCTTCCCCATGACTCTTTTTTTTCTTCCTTTCCTCGTTATATTTTTCGTATGCGCGGATAATGTCCTGCACCAGCCTATGACGCACAACATCGGTTTCACTAAACCGGCACACGGCAATATCTTCAATATGGTTCAGAACCCGTACGGCTTCAATCAGTCCGGATTTGTGCGGGTCGGGCAAATCAATTTGTGTAATATCGCCGGTGATGACGATTTTACTATTATTGCCCAGTCTAGTCAGAAACATTTTCATTTGTTCCGGTGTTGTGTTTTGCGCTTCGTCTAAAATAATATAGGAATCGTCCAACGTTCTGCCGCGCATATAGGCAAGCGGGGCGACTTCAATACTGCCTCTTTCCTGTTGTTTTGCAAAATTTTCCGCACCCAGCATATCGAACAAGGCATCGTACAGCGGACGGAGGTAGGGGTCAACTTTATTCTGCAAATCACCCGGCAAAAAGCCCAGCTTTTCTCCTGCTTCCACGGCGGGGCGCGTTAAGATAATACGGTTGATCTCATGCGCGCGGAACGCTTTCACTGCCATGGCAACGGCAAGGTAAGTTTTTCCCGTGCCTGCCGGTCCAACGCCCAACACGATGGTATTCTTTCTCATGGCATCGACATAGGCTTTTTGCCCCAACGTTTTGGGCTTGACGATTTTTCCGCTCATGGTGATACAGATGCCGTCCTCGGCTAGGGTATGAATGGATTCCTCCCTGCCCTCCCGCACCAGCGAAAACACATAGCGCAGGTTTTGCTCGTTAATCAATTCCCCGCGCTCAGCAATGGCAAGAATTGTTTTGATTGCTTGTGCTGCATAATAGACATTTTCCGGTTCTCCGGTGATTTTTAAATCCGAACCCCGTGCAACAATCAGGACATGATACTGCTTTTGCAGCAGCTTGATATTCTCATCATAGCAGCCGAATAGATTCGGTAAAAGTTCTGCGCTTTCAATCTGAATTGTATTTTCTACCATCCGAACACCTTTTCTTATTAGAATACGTATTTATTATAACATATTCATTGCTAAAATAAAAGAGAAATTCGCTTACTTTTTGTGAAAAACATCGGATATTTTGACAAAAAAACAGCGCAGTCTTTCACTGCGCTGCCGGTTAAGACTCAATATAAGTTTTCACGAGAACTTGAAGAAGCTCATCACGGTCGATGTGTCGAATTAAACTGCGGGCGTTGTTGTAGGTGGTTATGTATGTCGGATCCTCAGAAAGAATATAACCTACAATCTGATTAATGGGATTATAGCCCTTTTCTCGTAAGGCATCATAGATTATCATCAGATTTTTGCGCAGTTCCCGTTCTTTTTCGTCGTCGCGCACTTTAAAAGTCATCGTTTGGTCGTGCATAAGGCTACCTCCTCCTGCCAGAAAACATTCCAACTCGTTGCTTTGTTTCTTATATTATAACCGAAAACTTTTGAAATAACAAGTGATTTGCGAAAGTTTATAAAATTTTTTATGGAATTGCCTGATATTTCTATGTAATGCACAGAAGGTACGGGATGAATCGTGCCTTCTGTGCTAACTTCTACTGTTGGAGCTGCGATTTTACCTGTGCAACTTCGGATTCGGTTGCCTGTGCCGCGGGCTGATAGAAATTCTTCGATTCCGCAAGCTTGAACAATTCATACTGAGAGGCCTCGCAATTATTGCGGATTTGCTGGAAAGCTGCTCTCAGGCTGGGGTTTTCGCATTCCGTAATGGTGGTTGCATATGTCGACAGACTGCTCTTTACCATGGAAAGCGCATCGTTGACCATAATTTTTTCCTGCATTGATTTCCCTCCTTTTAATTCAGAAAAGACATGAGCTGTCTTTTGGTAGCCTGCGCGTCCTGTGCAGACTTTGTGAAAAACGCCTTGACCTGCGGGTCGGTTGCCTGCTGTGCATACTGCGAGAGCTTTTCAAACGCGGTATCGTGCGAACCGATGATATGACGCAGGCTCTGGAGTTCCAATTGGTTTAACTGAGTCATCACAATTTCCCCTTTCCTTTTGATAGAACTAGTATTTACCGCACGTTTTGAATTATTCAGATTTTTATCCAACAAAAAAGCCCGTCTTTTTCAAGACGGACTCTCTTTAAAATCAATTAGTTGTTGACAGAGGTTACAACACCGGAGCCAACGGTTCTGCCGCCCTCACGGATAGCAAAACGCAGACCAACTTCAATTGCGATGGGGGTAATCAGTTCCACGCCAATTTCCACATTGTCGCCCGGGATGCACATTTCCTTATCAGCAGGAAGCGTGATGATGCCGGTAACGTCCGTGGTTCTGAAATAGAACTGCGGTCTGTAGTTGTTGAAGAACGGGGTATGACGGCCGCCTTCTTCTTTTTTCAGCACGTAAACCTGTCCGGTGAACTTGGTGAGAGGGTGGATGGAGCCTGTTTTGCAGAGCACCTGTCCTCTTTCAATTTCAGTTCTCTGGATACCACGGAGCAGTGCGCCGATGTTGTCGCCCGCCTCGGCATAATCCAGAATCTTTCTGAACATTTCGATACCGGTTACAACAGTTTTCTTTCTCTCTTCAGTCAGACCGATGATTTCAACTTCGTCTCCGGTCTTGAGCTGGCCTCTTTCCACTCTACCAGTTGCAACAGTTCCGCGTCCGGTAATGGTGAACACGTCTTCTACAGGCATCAGGAACGGCAGGTCGGACTTTCTTTCCGGAGTCGGAATATAGCTGTCAACCGCATCCATGAGTTCGAGAATCGGTGCATATGCGGGATCGTTGATATCGGTGGAAGTGCATTCCAGCGCTTGCAGGGCAGAACCCTTGATAATCGGGGTATTGTCGCCATCAAAGCTATACTTAGACAGCGTATCGCGGATATCCATTTCTACGAGGTCGAGCAATTCCGGGTCATCAACCTGGTCAACCTTGTTCATGAACACTACGATATACGGAACGCCTACCTGATAAGCCAGCAGCAGGTGCTCCTTAGTTTGAGCCATCGG
>DBRO01000020.1:23995-27558 GCA_002306005.1 Ruminococcus sp. UBA1366
TGACGGTGGTCGGTTTCATACTCAACGTGAGCGGTATTGATTGTGATGCCGCGCTCTCTTTCTTCAGGTGCTTTGTCGATCATGTCATAGGCTTCATAATGTGCCTGGCCTTTCAGGGACAGCACTTTCGTGATTGCCGCTGTGAGCGTAGTCTTGCCGTGGTCAACGTGGCCGATGGTGCCGATGTTGACGTGGGGCTTGGTTCTTTCAAATTTTTGCTTTGCCATTCGGATAATCCTCCTTAATTTTTGTTATTTACCGATTCGTGAAAAAATCTCACTAACATTATAGCAGATAAATTTTCGAATTTCAAGAGTTTCAACCACAAAAAATCACAAATTTATCCGTTGTTTTTGTTCCTTGTCGACATAATTTTCTCTGCAATCGACTTCGGCACTTCGATATAGCTATCGGGTTCCATGGAATACTGTCCTCTGCCCTGTGTTTTGGAGCGCAGGTCATTGGAATAGCCGAACATTTCGGACAACGGAACCAATGCATTAATCTGGGAAGCGCCGGGCGTGGATTCCATACCGAGAATCTGTCCTCTACGGGAGTTCAAGTCGCCGATGACATCGCCCATATAGTCTTCCGGCACAATGACGATGACTTTCATAATCGGTTCCAGCAGAACGGGATCTGCTTTCTTCATCGCTTCCTTGAACGCCATGGAACCGGCAATTTTAAATGCCATTTCCGAGGAGTCGACTTCGTGATAGGAGCCGTCATACAGGGTAACCTTCACGTCCACGACTTGATAGCCGGCGAGAATTCCCGCCTGCATCGCGCCCTTGATACCGGCATCAACCGCAGGGATATACTCCTTGGGGATGGCGCCGCCGACAATGCCGTTGATGAACTCATAGCCCTTGCCGGATTCATTGGGTTCGACCTTAATCTTAACGTGTCCGTACTGGCCTTTACCGCCGGACTGCCGTGCGTACTTGTGATCCACATCGGCACTGCGGCGAATGGTTTCCTTATACGAAACCTGCGGTGCACCGACGTTTGCTTCCACCTTAAATTCGCGGAGCATACGATCCACGATGATTTCCAGATGAAGCTCGCCCATGCCGGCAATAATGGTTTGTCCGGTTTCCTCGTCCGTCCATGTCCTGAATGTGGGGTCTTCTTCCGCAAGCTTGGACAATGCAATACCCATTTTTTCCTGTCCGGCTTTGGTTTTCGGCTCAATCGCCAAATTAATAACCGGCTCGGGGAATTCCATGGATTCCAGAATAATCGGGTTCTTTTCATCGCAGAGCGTATCACCGGTAGTCGTATTCTTCAGTCCTACTGCGGCGGCAATGTCGCCGGCATAGACTTCTTCGATGTCCTTCCGGTGGTTGGAGTGCATTTGCAGAATCCGTCCGATTCTTTCGTTGTTATCCTTGGTTGCGTTATACACGCTGGAGCCTGCTTTTAAAACTCCGGAATACACACGGAAAAAGCAGAGCTTTCCGACAAAGGGGTCGGTTGCGATTTTAAACGCAAGTGCAGCGAACGGTTCGTCGTCGGCAGAAGGTCTTTCTTCTTCCTCCTCGGTTTCCGGATTCACGCCCTTGATATGGGGAACATCCAGCGGGCTGGGCATATAGTCCACGACAGCATCGAGGAGCTTCTGCACGCCCTTATTCTTATAGGAAGTTCCACAGACAACCGGCACCATATGGTTGGCGATGGTTGCTTTTCTGATACAATGCTTGATTTCCTCAATGGTGAGTTCTTCGCCGTCGAGGTATTTCATCATGATTTCCTCGTCCTGTTCGGCGACGGCATCCAGCATTGCTGCATGGTATTGCTCCGCCTTTTCGCGCAGATCCTCGGGAATTTCCTCCACGCGGATATCTCTGCCGAGGTCATCATAATAAACGTACGCTTTCATTTCCAGCAAATCAATGATGCCCTTGAACGTATCCTCGGCACCAATCGGCAGCTGAATCGGAACGGCGTTTGTTTTCAACCGTGCGTGGAGCATATCCACAACGCGGTAGAAATCCGCACCCATGATGTCCATTTTATTGACATACACCATGCGCGGAACTTTATACTTGTCTGCCTGACGCCAAACGGTTTCCGTTTGGGGCTCGACGCCGCCCTTNNTGGCCGGGGGTGTCGATGATATTGATTCTGTGGCCTTTCCAGAAAGCAGTTGTTGCGGCGGAGGTAATTGTGATACCTCTCTCCTGCTCCTGCTCCATCCAGTCCATTGTTGCAGCGCCTTCGTGAACTTCTCCGATTTTATGGGTGATACCCGTATAAAACAGGATCCGTTCCGTTGTGGTGGTTTTACCTGCGTCAATGTGAGCCATTATACCAATATTCCTTGTGTCCTCTAATGAACAATCTCTTGGCATATTAACCTCCTACTTCCACAGTTACCATCTGAAATGCGAGAACGCCTTGTTGGCATCCGCCATCTTATGCGTATCGTCACGCTTCTTGCAAGCGCCGCCGGTTCCGTTGAGTGCGTCTAAAATTTCTGCTGCTAGTCTTTCCTTCATTGTCTGCTCATGTCTTTCGCGTGAATACTTGGTGAGCCATCTCAGTCCGAGTGTGATTCTCCTGTCCGGGCGAACCTCCATCGGAACCTGATATGTTGCACCGCCTACGCGGCGTGCCTTAACTTCGAGATTCGGCATAATATTGTTCATTGCCTGCTCAAATGCTTCGAGCGCAGGTTTTCCCGATTTTTCCTCAACAATTTCAAATGCGCCGTAAACGATTTTCTGGGCAACGCCCTTCTTTCCGTCGAGCATGATATTATTGATCAGTCTTGTGACAAGCTTGGAGCTGTACACAGGATCGGTAAGAACATCTCTTTTTGCAATTTTACCTCTTCTTGGCACTTTCATTCCCTCCTTCATATAAAAATGAGTTCACAGGTACTCGTTCCGCAGTTTTTCTGCGGCTCCGTCAGTCCAATGCAGAGGCTTATATATAATCTCCACATTAACTGTGCTGAGTTACTGTTTGGTTTGGTTTGCGGATGTCGGCAGAAATTACTTCTTTGCCGCTCCTGCTTTCGGTCTCTTGGCACCGTACTTCGAACGCGCTTGCATTCTCTTAGCAACGCCCTGCGCATCGAGGGTTCCACGGATGATGTGATAACGCACACCCGGGAGGTCGCGTACACGTCCGCCTCTGATGAGAACCACACTGTGCTCCTGCAGGTTGTGTCCGATACCGGGAATGTACGCGGTAACTTCGTTCTGGTTGGTCAGTCTTACTCTGGCAATTTTTCTCATTGCGGAGTTCGGCTTCTTCGGTGTCATGGTCTTGACCGCGGTGCAGACGCCTCTTTTCTGGGGGCAGTTCTGCTCGATCGACATTTTCTTCTTGGAGTTAAAGCTCTTCTGAAGTGCCGGTGCGGAAGACTTATACTCAGAAACTTCCCGTCCTTTGCGTACGAGCTGGTTAAAGGTTGGCATGGATTACGCTCCTTTCATAAAAAATTCATACGTTGTGCGGGCAGAATTCACCCGCAAATTAACATACCATATCATTATAATGCACGAAAGTCTGTTTGTCAAGCGTTTTTTGGGAAATATTTTTGGTTCGCG
>DBRO01000020.1:27581-34085 GCA_002306005.1 Ruminococcus sp. UBA1366
AAAAAGCTTCGCACGTTGGACGGCGTGGATGTGCGTCCGACTTCCGACATGGTGAAAGAGGCGATGTTTTCCGCCATACAGTTTGAATTAGAAGACAAAGCTGTGCTGGATTTGTTTTCCGGCAGCGGACAGCTTGGCATTGAAGCGCTGAGCCGCGGTGCGGATTCCTGCGTTTTTGTGGAAAAAAACCCGGATGCAGTTCAAGTGATTCGAAAAAATTTGACGGATTGCCGTGTTCAAGATCGTGCACGGATTGTGCCGACGGACTGTTTTACTTACGTCCGGACTTGCACGGAAAAATTCGGATTGATTCTGCTGGATCCGCCTTATCGTCAGGAGCTGGCGCTACGGATTTTACCGGAGCTTTCACCTGTATTACAGATTGGCACGTTGGTATTCTGCGAACACGAACGGGAAATTGAACTTCCGGATATGTGCGGTCGTTTGCATTTACGCAAGCGGTATCGTTACGGAAAAACTGCGTTGACTTCTTACCTTGCCGAATAACTTGCAGAGCCGCTGCTGACTATTTGCTCTGCCGAAAGGAGTAACCCATGCGGATTGCTGTATGCCCGGGAAGCTTTGATCCGGTAACGTTGGGGCATTTGGACATTATTAACCGCGCGGCGCGGTTATTTGATAAAGTCATTGTACTGGTTTCCTACAACACGCAAAAGACAGCTAGTTTTACGTTGGAAGAACGCATGGATATGTTATTTGAAGTAACCAACGGTTTGGAAAACGTACTAATTGACTGCAACGACGGATTGCTCGCGGATTATTTGAAATCCAGAAACGCTTGTGCAATCGTCAAGGGCTTACGGGCTGTTTCAGACTTTGAATACGAATTCCAGATGGCGCTTGCAAACAAAAAGTTATATGCAGATGCGGAGACGGTATTTTTAACAACCAGCGCGGAGAATATGTATTTAAGCTCCAGTGTTGTAAAGGAAATTGCGCATTTTGGCGGAGATATCTCTGATTTTGTGCCGCCGGAAATTCTGACAAAAATTCAGCGCAGGCTGATTCGTACCCCGAGAAATCCTTAACGCTGTGTGCGTGAAAATAGCTCGAAGGATATCCGTACAAAAGTACAAAGGAGTTTTTGTTATGACGATTGATGAAATTCTGGATCGGATGGATGATTTGCTAGACAAAGCGACAACTGTACCGTTTTCCAACAAGAAGACACTGGTGGATGCGGACAAAATGCGCGAACTAATTGATAGTATGCGCTATAATCTGCCTGCCGAGGTGAAAAAGGCAAAGGAACTGACGGAGAGCCAGAGCAGTATTATTGGCGAGGCTAACAAAAAAGCGGATGAAGTTGTGAAACGTGCGGAGGAACGCGCAAAACTTTTGATTGCGAATGATGCCATTGTGAAACAGGCGCGGGATGCCGGCAATGAAATTGTGGCACAGGCGTACAAAAAAGACAAGGAAATCATGCAGGCGCTGACGACAAAGGTAGAAAAGATGCTGAATGAGGTTGAGAAAACACTGAAAAAGAACCTCACAGATATCACAAACACAAAATCCGCTTTTAAAATGGTAACGGAAAGAAAGCCGGCTGCACCGAAAGCGTCAAAATAACGCAACATTTATTGATTATTCATAGAATAGCAGGAAATTCACAATGCTTCGCTTGTCGGAACATGTTATAATTTTCTGCATTGCGGGGCATTAGCGCAGTTGGTAGCGCATCACACTGGCAGTGTGGGGGTCAGGGGTTCGAATCCCCTATGCTCCACCAGCGGCGAGTTGCCGCAGATAAGCCGACCTCAGAACATGAGGGACGGCTTTTGTTTTTGATAGATTTATTTGATTTGTTAAGAACGATATTGAATAAAAAAGCTGTTGCTTTTCCATTTGAAAAGTAACAGCTTTATTTTGTATTATGAATGGATTTACAGATCGATTTTTTTGCCTTCCGCCACGCCGTTAACAACATAGTATGCGGCACTTTCATCTGTATTGATGTAGACTTCCAGTGTTTTGATTGCTGCGGTGCTTTCTGAAGCGCAGGTTTCCTTTACCTTTGCGACAATCTCGTCTGTAGAAATCTGCTTGCCTGCAAATTCCACAACAACAGTTTCCTTTGCAACGGATTTTTTCGCGGATGTGGTTCTTGCGGCGGGTTTCTTAGCCGCTGGAGTTTTTGCGGTTGTTCTTTTTGCAGCGGGTTTTTTAGCTGGTGCTGCTTTCTTCTCGGGCTCAACGGGTGCTGTGACCGGTTCACTTACGATTACAGTCTCAGTTTCAACAGCCTTTTTCCTTGGCATCAGTAACACTCCTTTAAACTTATCATTTTGCGTTTACGCCGGGCGAAACGCATTTGCTGCGCGGAACGCATTCCCACGCTTATGCATTTATTATAAACAATTCTATTTACTTTGTCAAATTTGTCCCTGAACTTTTGTATGCTTTCCATATATTTTCGGACAAGTGAATAAACATTCTTTTCTATCAAAATTCCCTTTTGTATGTTTTAACAAGAATTCTTCCCCACTACTAAAAAAAAAGACCGGAAAGATTTTTCCGGTCTATCATCATTATTCATCGGATTCAGCCGTTTCGTCCATTTTGTCGAGTGTTTCCTCTACGCTGTCTTCTGCTACCTCGACTTTTTCTACTGCTGCAGCTTTTTCTTCACTGCTTTCCGCAGTTTTATCTGAGGTATCAGAAGTGCTTTCCCCGTCATCGCCGCAGCAGCAGCCGCACTCCTCTTCGTCAAATTCCTCATAATCATATTCCTCGGCATCCTTATGCTTCTTCCATGCAAAGAAAGCAACAGCAGCACCTGCGACTGCACCAATTCCTAAAATTGCGTTCAATACTTTTCCCATGTTGCGACACTCCTTTTTACGTAATAACGAAATCCTCGCTTCGTTGGTAATTTTATTATAGCAGAATCTTTTATAGATTTCAAGTTTTTTCAGCAAAATTTCACATTAATCCAAATTTCCACTCAAAAGCATGACGGCACTTACGGCGGCAAGCGGTGCAGTTTCGCACCGGAGAATCCGTTTTCCCAATGAAATCGGCAGAATTCCGTGAGCGACACAGGCAGAAATCTCGTTTTGCTCAAATCCGCCCTCGCTGCCGGTAAAAATTCCGGCTGTCCGAATGCCACTAAAATTCACATTACGCAAGCTTTCGCCGCCCTTTTCATAGCAGACAAGCGCTTGATCTAGTTCGCACATTTGTTGTAGTGCCTCGTTCAAGTTTAGTATTTCCGAAACCTGCGGAATGATACTTCGCCCGGATTGCTTTGCAGCGGCATGTGCGATTTTTTGCAAGCGTTCCAATCTTTTTGAAAACTGCTTTGGTTCCGGTCTTGCAATGCATCGTGCAGTCATCACCGGGACAATTTTTGTTACGCCGAGTTCGGTTGCTTTTTGTACGATTTGTTCAAGCTTATCCGATTTTGGCATGGCCTGAAATAAGGTTACCTGCAAGGTCGGTTCGTTGCTTTCGGATATTACCGCAAAGACGCGGCAAAAGACTTCCTGGGGTGTAATGCGTGCAATTTCACAATCATAATCTTTTCCCGCACAGGAAAGGACAATGCCGTCACCGGGCTTCATGCGCAGGGATTTCCCGATATGCACCGCCTCATCGCCGGTAATCACCGCAGTTTCCCCTGTAATTTGTTCCACAAAAAATTTCGGCATGGGTTGCCTCCGAATCAATTCTTTTGCTCATCATAGCATATTCTCACATGAAATGCAAGCGCATCATTCCAAATTGCTCTCTTTCAAAATAAGATCCAAAAAACGTTGCATGGCGGGTGTAAGATGTTTCTGTTTATGATACACCAGCTTAAACTGGCGGGTAAAATCAAGTGCTTCCACAGAAACAGCTTTCAGCAAACCGCTCTTCCGTTCGCTTTGCACGGCAAGCGGCGAAAGCACCGTAATGCCCAATCCGCGAATGACGCCTGCTTTTATTGTATCCACGCTGCTGCAAACCCATGCCGGATGCCAGGACAGTCCGGCTTTTTTCATAGCAATTTCAAAAGTTTCACGCGTGCCGCTTCCCTCCTCACGCAGCAGAAAGCGTTCGTTTTCCAGTGCTTGTGCCGGTATGCTCTCTCGATCATAAAACGGGTGGGATTTGCCGCAGAGCAGCAGCATCGTATCCTGATAAAATGAAATTTGTACCAACTCCTGTGCGGTAATTTCTCCTTCGGCAAGTGCCAGATCCAGTTTACTTTCCAACAACAGTCGCTGAATTTCCCGCGTGTTGTTTTCTACCACATCCAGCAGCAGCGGCGGCGTGCTTTTCTGCGCGCACACGGCGAAATCCGGTAACAAACCGGTGCCAATGGTTACGCTGACGCCGATACGAAGCGGCATATTTTTTCGAAATGACTCCATTTCCCTGCCGGCGTCTGTATAATCCGCAAGGATACGTTGGGCATATGCCAGCAAGCGGTTGCCTTCCGGTGTAAGATACAACTTTTTGCCGAGCCGGTCGAACACACGGATCTGATAGTATTCTTCCAATTCCTTGATAGAAAGGCTAACGGCGGGTTGTGAAAGATAGAGCAGTTGTGCGGCGGCAGTCATATTCCGTGTTTGGCAAACCGTTGTAAAAATTTCAAAATGACGTAATGTCATGGTTTCACCTACTATACTATAAATTATTTTTATTATTTCTATTATATTATACTATTTTACTTATCATATTGCAAGGTGTATAATGAACACAACGGTACCGATCATGAAAATTTTGAAGAAAGAAATGAAGCTTATATGAAACAAAGAACAGAAAAAATCTCTGGTATATTCCTTTGCGCGGTAATTGCTGTGCCCGCATGGTTCTTGGGAAATGCAATCCCGATTATCGGCAGTCCCGTGCTGGGCATTTTATTTGGAATGCTGCTGGCGTTTTGGAAACGCCCTGTCGTATTTTCCGCAGGGATCAGTTTTACGGGAAAGAAAGTGCTGCAATACTCAATCATACTGCTGGGATTTGGCATGAATCTATATCAAGTTGCAGCGGCAGGGAGCAAGACGCTTTTGTTTATGCTGTTTACGCTGAGTGCGACTTTTATTACGGCATACCTGCTGGGCAAGCTCTTGAAGGTGGAACGGAACACTAATATTTTAATTGGCGTTGGTACGGCAATTTGTGGTGGTTCCGCTATCGCGGCGGCTTCTCCGGTGATTGGCGCGAAGGATGAGGAAACAGCCAGTTCCATCTCCACAATTTTTTTATTTAATGTGATTGCCGCATTTTTGTTTCCTTTTCTTGGGCATTTGATGGGCATGAGCGACACACACTTTGGGCTTTGGAGCGGCACGGCAATCAATGATACTTCTTCCGTAGTTGCTGCCGGATACACGTTCAGTAATGCAGCGGGCGATCTGGCGGTCATTGTTAAGCTGACGCGGACACTGATGATTCTCCCTGTGACACTTGTTTTGGCATTCATAACTACACGGCGGCATTCCGAGGAAGAACGAGCACAGGGCTGGAGTATGAAAAAGATTTTTCCGTGGTTTGTATTGGGCTTTCTGGCAGCATCAGTTGCGGCAACGTTTCTTCCTCTCCCTGCGGCGCTGTTAAGCGGACTGACAAAGGCGGGAAAATTCTGCATTGTGATGGCGATGGCGGCAATTGGCTTGAACACGAATTTGTTCCGGCTGATTAAAAACGGCTGGCGTCCGATTTTATTGGGATTTGGCTGCTGGGTGGTCCTAAGTGCAGTTTCCCTTGCCGTACAATACACCTTGCTGGCATAACAAAAGGCGGTGCTGTTTGAGCGCCGCTTTTTTCATAAATAGGGACTTTTCTTTTTGTCGGAATTGTGTTATAATCTTTTTATGCGGAAAATTTCCGCAGACTGGTTGCGATATGTAAGTATGGGGTGCGAAAATTGACAGGAAGAATTCATTCTATCCAGACGTTGGGGGCTGTGGACGGTCCCGGATTGAGATTTGTATTGTTTATGCAGGGATGCCCTTTGCGGTGCGTTTACTGTCACAATCCGGATTCCTGGGACGTTGCGGGCGGCACGGAGATGGATACGGTGGAGATTTTTGAAAAAGTAAAACGATACCGGACCTATTTTGGTGAAACCGGCGGCATTACGGTTTCCGGCGGAGAGCCTTTGCTGCAGGCAGAATTTGTTACGGAGCTGTTCACCCTGTGCCGTGAAGCGGGGATTCACACGGCACTGGATACCAGCGGCTGTTTACCGGAACGTGCCGCAGCACTGCTGGATGTCACAGATTTATGCTTACTGGATATGAAAATGACGAATGCACAGGATTATGTTCGTTACACACGGTGCGAACTATCAAAAGTTCTTGCGTTTTTTGATATGCTGGAGGATCGGCGGATTCCAGTTTGGATTCGGCAGGTCATTGTCAAGGGAATCAACGATACAAAAGAAAACACGCTGGCATTACACCGCTTGTTAAAAGAACACAAATACATTGAGAATGTGGAGTTTTTGCCGTTTCGCAAGCTTTGCGTACCAAAATACCACAATCT
>DBRO01000020.1:34104-37467 GCA_002306005.1 Ruminococcus sp. UBA1366
GAAAGGATGAGTTTGATGAACAATAAAAAACCATTGATCATGCGGATTCTGGTGTTGGCGGTTGTGGCTGTGATGCTGCTTGGGCTGGTACTTGGTGCGGCGTGGGATATGATTGTATGATTCAGCTGGGAAATGACTGGGATGAACAAATTAGTGCGGAATTCCAGAAGCCTTACTATCTTGCGCTGCGGGAATTTTTAAAACAGGAGTACCGGACGCGCAGGATTTATCCCGATATGTATGATATATATAACGCACTGCGCTACACACCGTATGCGGCGGTGAAGGCTGTCATCATCGGGCAGGATCCTTACCATGGTGCCGGACAGGCACATGGTCTTTGTTTTTCCGTAAAAAAAGGAGTTACTCCCCCGCCCTCTTTGCAGAATATTTTTAAAGAACTCTACACAGAACTGGGGATTCCCATTCCTGCGGATGGTGAGCTGACGGCGTGGGCAAAACAAGGCGTTTTACTCCTAAATGCTGTTCTGACTGTTCGGGAGGGTGCTGCAAACAGTCACCGCGGCAAGGGTTGGGAATCGTTTACCGATGCCGTGATTGGAAAACTTAACGAGCGTGAGCAACCAATTGTTTTCCTGCTTTGGGGTGCAAACGCCCGTGCAAAAAAACAGCTGATTACCAATCCACGGCACTTGGTACTGGAATGCGCGCACCCTAGTCCGCTTTCCGCATACAATGGGTTTTTCGGCTGTGGACATTTTGTAAAAGCAAATGAATTTTTACAGCGCAACGGCATGGCACCGATTGACTGGCGAATATGAGATAAAAAATGGCACGGAAGAAATCCGTACCATTTTTTTGTTTATTCTTCTGTGCTGTTATAATAAGTAGAGCCTAAATACGGTTCATTCTTATCAAATGTAATGGGCGGTTCGGCCAGTGTTAGGTTATCTTTCCCTTCCTCCAGATAATACACGCTGTCAATCTAGGTAAGTTTTCTTTTAAGGTGTATGTTTCTGTGCTTTGGTGCAATCATCCCCTATTTGCTCCAAATAAAAACTCCTCTGTTTGTGAACAGAGGAGTTTTTCACTATGCGATTGCTGCAAAAGCATCTTCCAGCGCTTCCAACAAATCATCAATGTGTTCTGTGCCTATGGAAAGCCGAACTGTGTTGGGCTTGATACCCGAATCCAGCAGTTCCTGCTCGCTCATCTGCGAATGAGTGGTGCTGGCGGGATGTATCACAAGGGATTTTACATCCGCGACATTTGCCAGCAGGGAGAAAATCCGCAGGTTGTCGATAAATTTCTTTGCATCCTCCGCCGAGCCGTCAATTTCAAATGTGAAAATCGAACCGCCGCCGTTCGGAAAATATTTCTCATACAGCGCATGAAACGGGTTTTCTGGCAATGCGGGATGATTCACGCGCAAAACTTTCGGGTGATTTGCAAGATATTCCACCACGCGTAAAGCGTTTTCCACATGGCGTTCCACACGCAAGGAAAGCGTTTCCAGCCCTTGCAGGAACAAAAATGCGTGAAACGGACTGAGTGCGGCGCCCGTATCCCGCAGCAGTGTGACACGCGCTTTTGTGATGTAAGCAAGCGCACCCGCCGCCTGCGTTAACACCACGCCATGGTAACTTGCATTCGGTTGGGAAAGTCCCGGAAACTTGTCGTTCTGCGCCCAGTCAAAGTTACCGCCGTCCACAATCACACCGCCGATGGAGGTACCATGTCCGCCGATAAATTTTGTAGCGGAATGCACCACAATATCTGCACCGTAGGCAATCGGACGAAGTAAGTATGGTGTTGCAAAGGTGTTGTCCACAATCAGCGGAATCCCGTGCTGATGAGCGACTTTCGCAATCGCTTCAATATCCGCTACATCGGAGTTCGGATTGCCCAAGCTCTCCACAAAAATCAGCTTGGTGTTGGGCTTTATTGCCTGCTCAAACGTTTCCGGCTGATCATTTTCCGTAAAAGTGGCTTCAATGCCATAGTCTTTCAACGTATGCGCAAACAGGTTAAATGTTCCGCCGTAGATCGCTTTGGAGGAAACGATATGATCCCCCGCCCGTGCAATATTCTGCACAGAGTAAGTAATTGCTGCGGCGCCGGATGCGGTTGCCAGTGCGGCTTTTCCGCCTTCTAATGCGGCGATTCTTTGCTCAAAAATATCCACAGTCGGGTTTGTAATACGCGAATAAATATTGCCTGCCTCGGTTAAACCAAAACGTCCTGCCGCCTGCGCGGAATTTTCAAACACATAAGAAGAAGTCTGATAAATCGGCACGGCTCTTGCGCCGGTTGCCGCATCGGGAGTTTCCTGTCCTACATGGAGCTGAAGGGTTTCAAAACGATAGTTTCTTTCTTGATTGGTGCTCATAAAATTACCTCTTTCAAATTTTAATTTTTGTAATCAGCGTGGTAATTTACGGACACATTCGGCCGTTTCTCCAGTTGTTTCTAAGCATTTTATGAATGATATACACGGCCGTCACTCCTTTATACTAATTTCATATCGATTAGATATGCTTTGATTTTACCATAGATTTTGCTGGTTGTCAAGCATTTTTGAAAAATATTTTTCGAATTGCATTACTGTGCATTGGATAGAACAATAAAATCCTTCATATGGATGGATTTGTAAGATACAGCGAAAGGACTGGTCTATGTTTTATACTAAAATGAAACTGCAATCACGCGAGATTTTTCTGGAACTCAACCACACGGATGCCGGAAATCCGCAGCAAGGGATTGCGCCTTCCTATCACTTTGAAATTTGCCTGAGCGACGGCACAAAAATCGGTACTTGTGATTTACGTATCGGGCACGATAAGCGGTTGTTTTACGCCGGTAACATCGGCTATCGGATTGCGCCGTCCTATCGCGGGCATCATTATGCGGCAAAGGCTTGCAGGCTGTTATTCCACCTTGCCGCCCGTCACCACATGGGGTATGTGCTGATTACCTGCAATCCGGAAAACATGGCTTCCGCTCGCACCTGCAAGCTTTTAGGCTGTACGGAACTCGGAACCGTAAAACTTCCACCGGAACACGAAATGTATCAATGCGGTGAACAAAAAACGCATTTTCCGATATATTTTAGCATAAAGAAACCCGCAGAGCTTTTGCCCTACGGGTTTTTTCTTTTTACTTCCTGTTATTTATTGAGGAGGTCTTCCATGTTGCTTTTACGCTTTTTAGAGGCAAGGACTGCCACCGAGCCTGCCGCCAGCACCAGCACCAGCATACCTGCTGCTGCACCGGTCTTCGGGTTGGATGCATCTTCAGAATCCGCATCGCTACCAGAAGTATCGCCGTTGTCATTGCCGGAATTATCATCCGTGTTGCCATCAATATTCTGATCGGAATCGGAATTGCTATCCGTATCAGAAC
>DBRO01000058.1:0-182 GCA_002306005.1 Ruminococcus sp. UBA1366
ACTGCATTCCACAGTCCCTTTAGGATTAATCCTCACCCAGTTTGAGCGCTTGGCTGATTTTAATTTTCGAAATCAACCTGCCCAGCACTGCAAAGCCCAGCAGCAGCATGAACCCGACAATGACATAAAGCTTGAGGTAATCGCTCCGCAACGGCACCACTTGGAACGGCGGAACCCGATCC
>DBRO01000058.1:188-9297 GCA_002306005.1 Ruminococcus sp. UBA1366
GCAATCACGATTGCCACACCGGATACCAGCAGCTGTTCGTAAAACAGCATCCCGATGATTTCCCGAAAGCTCATGCCCATTGCGCGAAGAATACCAAACTGCAATGTCCGGCTTTTGATAGAAAGAATCCAGTATATCAAAAAGCCGATGATGCACATAATCATAATGATAATGAATCCCAACGTAAGTGCGCCGTTCATGCCTTGCAGCATGGGATCATTTTTCGCGTTGATAATTTCCTGTGAAGCAACCTCCAGACTCACCGGCTCCACATCGGATTTCTCAATCGAATCATAGAACGCCTGCACGGAAGCATCGTCGTCAAACTTCATCCAGACCTCGTACGGCTCCACCGCCGTAACCACCCGCACATAGTCAAAATTCATGATGGCAAAATCAATATAACTACCGTCCTCGTTCTCCTCATACGGATTCAGCGTGGGCCAGTAATCTACAAATGCTACAACCGTTGCCTCAAATGCTTCGTTGGAACCCCAACTAACATCCACTTTATCGCCCAGCTCCAGCCCGTAATTATCCCGGAAACTGCTGGACAAAATCACACCGGAATTATAATTTGCAATCGCATTCAGATAGTTATTCATATGTGTGGGCAGCAGGCTGTCCTCGCTCCAGCAAATCCGTGAAAACTCATCCGGAATGACCGTCATCAGCCGCACATCGGAGGCAGAATCCTTTGTTTCCTGTTCCCTGCCCACTGCACGCCGGAATGCGGCGGTATCCTCGTCCTCCTGTTCCTCGACCTGCATATCATCGCTCTGTATTGTAATATCGTCCCGCCGGAACACCTTCGTTGCTTCCTGCACGCCCGCCAGCTTTTCGTACCGTTCAAAAACCGGTTCGGTATATGAAAGATCCGAGCTGTCCTCTTCTTCCTCTTCTTCCTCGTCCTCAGAAGTCTGCTGCGCCGCACCGGAAGTTCCTTGCTGCTGTGTGGTACTTTCCACGACCTTGTTGCTCTCCCATTCCTCCGTCAGCACGGCATCCGCGCCCACGGCATAGGAAACCCTGTCCACCGCGCTTTTATTCAGCGCACGTGCGGTGTTTGCGAAAAACAATCCCAGCGAAACAGTTAATATCAAAAATACCATCAGGAAGCGTTCCCGCCCCGTGGAGGAACGCCCGATATTGTTCAGCGAAACATACTGCGCAGGCGTCCACACACGTTTTCCCACGCGAGAAATCAGTCGAATAATCAGCGGATAGATTCGGATAACCAGCAAGCCCGCACCTAAAATAAACGCCGTGGATGCCACAAACAGCATGGGATTAATGGTTGCCGTAGTATCCGTTAAGCCCTGCTCCACCAGTTCGTCCTGCGTTTTTGTGTAGTAATACAGCCAGCCCAGCGAACCGCCAATCAGAATGATATCCAGAAAAGCCTTTTCCCAGAAGGGGCGCTTTTTTTTGCGCGCCTTTGCCTGTTTGTGTTCCACAATGGAGGTTTTCGTTGCGGGGATAATCGGAATCATGGTGGTGATAAAGAACACCGCCACCGCCGCTGTGGAATATAAAAATGCATCCAGCGACAACCCGACCGGCAAGGCTTTCCGATTGACAAATTCTAAAAAGCCATTGGAAGCGCCTAGAATCTGACACAGTGCAAGCCCGACAAGCGGTCCGATTACCGCAGTGATTGCACCCAAAATCAGCGTTTCCAGCGCATAAATGCCAAAGATTTGGAACGAGGACGCACCCCGGCTTNNGCAATTTCATTGCGTTCCTGCTCGACATTCAGCTGAGAAACCATGAACAGGTAGAAAATAATCATCAGCATCACAGGAATCTGCAACAGCCAAAGAATCAGTTTCAACTGGGAAGCACGCTCCGCATAATCCTTGATGATGGAACTCGCGGGAAAGTCAAATTCCAGACTGGCTTTTTTATACTCCGTGGTCTGATTGTCAATTGTTTCGTTAAAGGCGCTTAAATCCGTCATATCCATGTTCTGATAATCAATGGCATACCGGATGGACAGGCTGCTGAGATTCACCGCACCCGTTTTCATCATATCCGTGGTCAGCGTATCATAATCAAACAGCATGGTGTTGTAATACGATTCATCAATGCCCTCCGACCAATATGTATCGGTATCATCCGCCGTATTATAAACGCCCACGATTTTAAATTTAATCGGATACTGCGAATCGGTATCAAACGCATTTGCAGCGGTATACACCGTCCCCACCGTTAGTTTGGAGACTTTCAGGGCTTTTTCCGAAGTAATACACTCATACACGCCATCGGCATCCGCGCCTGCCTCGTACATTCTGCCCTGTGTAATTTTGATATGATCAGTAAGATTCGTCATGCCGCCCGCACGGATTTTCGGCGCGGTGTTGCCCTGCGTTACCTGAATCGAAATCACCTGCAGGTAATCATCCGCCACAAACACTTTGGAATTGCTGGTGGGAACCTGCAAAGAATCATAGCCGTTCTGCACTTTTGTTACGGTGCTATTCACGGATTTGAGTTGTTCTGAAGCGCTGATATCCAGTTTCAGTTCATCGGAAACCGAATACACGCCCGGGTAAACATCCTGCTCCAGCTGAAATTCTTCTAAGTCCTTGATCAGCATACGCTGTAAAGATGCATTCATATAAATCGGAATCGTACTCATCATTGCGGAAGCCATGATGAAGCCCACCAACAAGCAAAGCACCATCCATTTGGTATTCCGCATTTTCCGAAACAGCAAAGTCAGCATTTGTTCGTATACGGTTTATCCGCCCGGCGGAACCAACCGTATGCCTCCTCTCCAATTACACTTGGGTGTTTTGCGCCCTGCCTACCGGATGACTATCTGATCGCCCACGGAAAGCCCCGAAGTGATTTCCGATTCCGAACCCGTTTGCAGTCCGACCTCCACCGGCTGTTCGACTTTCACGTCTTCCTGCAATAGATACACCACCGTTTGCCCGTTCACGGTTTTAAGCAGCGTATTGGGAATAACAATCACATCTTTACGTTCGTCCAAAACCAGCACCACATCGGCAAGCACGCCCACGGATTCCGACGGCGCATCCCCGGTAAATTTGACATATACCATATCGGATTCATACGAAATATCCGCATCCTTGCGTTCCTCGTCCGTCAGTTGTTTAAAATCGTCCGGTGTCATAAACACCTTGCCGTCGTAATAATCCTCGTCCACGCGAATCTGCACTTCGGTATCCATTTTAAACACGGTATCATCCGAAGGCTTGATGGCAAGATAGAGATTTTTTGTATCAATAATTGTAGCAACCACCGCACCGGCGTTCACACTGTCGCCCGTACTAAAATCCCCCAGTGAAGCCACTGTGCCGCCAACGGTTGCATACAGCGATGCCGCTTCTTTTTGTTCCAGCAGTGCATCCAGCTCGTTTTGCAGAATATCAATATCCACCTGTGCCTTATCAATCTCCGCTTGTGTTGCTTTCTGCTGCTGCAAAACCGTCTTGGTCAGTTCTGCGCGCTTCACATACAGTTCTTTTTCAGTAATAGAATAATCCAAATCGTACGTATCCAGCCGGCAAATCAAATCGCCCTTTTTCACAACATCCCCCGGACGCACCGCAATTTCGGCAATGACACCGCTCTGTTCCTCAAACGCCATATCATACTGGTGTACGGATGCAATCGTGCCGGAATTCATCACCTTTTTCACAAGGTCCTTTTTTTCCACATCATAGGTTGAATACTTTGCTTCATTCGCCTTGACGGTTGGCGGGTCCAGCACCTCCTCCTCATCGGGAAGAAACACACAGCCGGTCATCATCACCGCCGTGCAGCCTGCGGCAAGCAAGGACAGAAACCTTTTCATATCAAAAATCCTTTCCAGATTCTTTGTTTGGCAATCAAAACCGGAACGCTTTCCGGCTTTACTTACTTTAATTTTAACAAACCAGAGCGCAAAAATCTATAACATTTCAGTGAATTCCTCTAAGAAATTTGCCAAAATTCCCGACGCTTTTCTGTAACACTACACAAAAAGCACCCGATAGCATACAAAACATCCGGCTCTTTATTAAGTTCATGAAAACGTTTTTTTAAGAAACAAACAAAGCGACGGAAAATACATTCCGCCGCTTAGCTTGTTCATCTATTTCCGCATTGCCTTAATGTGCTTGACTGCCTCCGTGCCGGCTTTTGCGCCCTCGTACACAGCTTTTGCCACTTGCAGAAGTCCGCCGGTGCAGTCGCCCGCGGCATATACGCCCGCAATGCCCGTGGACTGATTTGCATCCACGATGATTTTGTTGTTTTCCACCGGCGCGCCGATTTTCCGTGCGATTTCCGCACTGCCTGCCACACCCATGGCAACAAACAATCCTTCCACCGGCAAAATTTCGCCGCCCTCCAGCTCCACGCCGGAAACCGTTCCTTCACCCACCACGCGCAGAATTTTGCGCTTTTCCACACGGAAATTTTCCGGCATAGCACAAGTAGGTTCCTTGCCGTTGGTGAGTATCGTCACCCCACCGGAGGTGTTTGCAAGCTCGGATGCCTCATGCACGGCATATTCGCCCTCACCGATCACACCCACCTGCTTGCCGCGATAGAAGAATGCATCGCACATCGCGCAGTAGCTCACGCCCCTGCCCTCGTACTCTTTCAGTTTGGGAATCGGCGGTGCGGCCCGTGAGGCACCCATTGCCAGTACAATGCTGTCCGCCGGATAGCATTCCTCCTTGGTGCAGACGCTGAGCTTTTCCGCAAACTCAATGCCGACAACCTCCGCCTCAATCACGTCCACGCCTAAGCGCTTTGCCTGTGCGATACCGCGCCGCAACAGTTCCGTACCGGAAACCGGTTCTTCAAACCCGTAATAATTTTCAATCTCGTGCGCTTTTTCCAAAGAGCCTCCGCCCTTGGTAATCACGGCGGTTTTCATGCCCGCGCGCACCGCATAGAGCGCCGCGGAAATCCCCGCCGGCCCGCTGCCGATGACCACAACATCATACTCTGCCATATGCCCGTCCCCTTCCCTGCGTACATCCGCACGCTTATTCTATATGCCGGAATCCTGCCCGGTTATGCCTGTATCATACAACAAATCAACAAATGTTACCGTAACGCTGTCACAAAGAACCTACCGGATTTTTGCGCCCGCCGGAATGCTTTGGTCGGGGAAAATCACCTTTGCCGAACCGTCCGGCAAATCCGCCGCACAAATCATTCCGTTGGATTCCACCCCGCGCAATTTGACCGGCTTCAAATTCGCCACCAAAATAATTTTTTTGCCAATTAAATCCGCCGGCTGATACCATTTTGCAATGCCGGAAACCACCTGTCTGCCGCCCCTGCCGTCATCCAGCTGCAAGCAAAGCAGCTTATCGGATTTCGGCACCGGTTCGCAAGCTTTCACCTCGGCGGCAATCAACTCCACCTTGGCAAAGTCATCAATCGTAATCTGCGGCAGGGTTTCTTCCGCTGATTCTTCCGGCGCGGGTTTTTCCTGTGCCTTCTTCATATTTTCCTGCAAAATTGCGTTCAGCGCGTCAATTTCCTTGTTTACATCAATCCGCGGAAACAGCACCTCACCCTTCTTCACCGTAACCGTCACCGGCAGTACGCCGAATTTCTTGGTGTTTGCATAGGAAACGCTCTCGGCATCCGCACCGATTTGCTCCCATACCTTCGGCATTGTGCTTGGCATAAACGGCGCAAGCAGGGCTGTGGCAATCCGAATGCTTTCTAGAAGATTATACAGCACCGTTGCAAGGCGCGCACGGTTTTGCTCGTCCCGCGCTAAAATCCACGGGGCAGTTTCGTCAATATACTTGTTCGCGCGTGAAACCAGCGTAAAGATTTCCGCCAGCGCGTTGTTGAGCTGAGTTTTGTCGATAAAGCCGTCCACCGCATCGGAAATTCCCAACGCGGTTTGAATTAAATCCGCATCAAATTCGCCCTCCTGCCGTTCTTCCGGCAGGGTGGAATCAAAGTATTTCTCCACCATGGCAACTGTGCGCGAAACCAAATTGCCCAGTCCATTTGCAAGGTCGGAATTAATGCGGTTAATCATAATTTCGTTGGAAAACGCGCTGTCCGCACCCAATGCCATTTCACGCAGGATATGATACCGAATGGCATCGGGCGAATACCGTTCACCCAAAATAAACGGATCGACCACGTTGCCCAACGATTTGCTCATTTTTTGTCCGTTGAACGTAATCCAGCCGTGTACGGCAAGGTGCTTTGGCAAAGGAAGCTCCAACGCCATCAGCATTGCCGGCCAGATAATCGCGTGGAAGCGCATAATATCCTTGGCAACCATATGCACATCCGCCGGCCAGTAACGGTCAAAATCATGATATGCGGAGTTCTGATAACCCAACGCAGTAATATAGTTAGAAAGCGCGTCAATCCAGACATATACAACGTGCTTTTGATCAAACGTCACGGGGATTCCCCATTTAAAAGTGGTGCGCGAAACGCATAAATCCTCCAAGCCGGGCTTGATGAAATTATTCACCAGCTCAGTTGCGCGGGTGCGGGGCTGTAAATAATCCGTTTCTGTCAGCAGGTGTTCAATCCGGTCGGCAAACTGCGACATTTTAAAGAAATACGCTTCTTCCTTTTCGTCCGTAACCTCGCGTCCGCACTCCGGACACTTTCCGTCCACCAGCTGGCTTTCCGTCCAGAAGCTTTCACAGGGGGTGCAGTATTTTCCGGCGTACTCGCCTTTATAAATATAGCCCTTGTCGTACAGTTCCTTAAAAATTTTCTGCACGCTTTCGATATGATAATCGTCCGTTGTCCGAATATACCGGTCGTAGCTGATGTTCATATAACGCCACAGCTTTTTAAAAACCGCTACGATTTCGTCCACATACTGTTTGGGCGTAATCCCACGCTCGGCGGCTTTCTGTTCAATTTTCACTCCATGCTCATCGGTTCCGGTCAGGAAAATCACATCGTAGCCCTGCATTCGCCGGTACCTCGCAATGGAATCACAGGCAACGGTGGTATAGCAATGACCAATGTGCGGATTCCCGGACGGGTAATAAATTGGCGTGGTAATGTAATACGGCTTTGGCATGGTTTTTCCTCCTAAATAATTTCTCAAATCTTTCTCTATTATATAACCATATACGGTGAAAAGTCAAGATGCAACTTTACCTCGGCAAAAGAAATGCAGGACCACAGACAGCTTCTTTCGGGAATTTACTTTGGCTTAGGTTTTGCAATTTTATAAAAAACGGCAAAAAAAATGCAGGACCACAGCCCTGCGCAAGATGAAATCAAATAAAAACAATGTGTAGAACAAAAGAAAGGAGACAACAAAACGGATGTAAGGTTCCTGCTGAAAACAGCACAAAACCGTTTTACATCTTCCTCATTATAATACACCACGACGCTCCCGTCAAGAAAATGTTGCATATTTAAGCAAATTCCTTTTCCAATTCGTCGCTTTTAACAACTACGCGCCCTGTTTTTTATGGATATTTACGCATGATTTGCCCTTGTCCCGGCAATTTGTGCCTAATCCGTTTCCACAAGACGGTTGTTTCTGAAATACAGAGAAATGCACCAGATTGCCGCAACCGCCACCAAAACGTAGATAATTCGGCTGATGATTGCCGCCGCGCCCCCGAACAGGAACGCCACCAAATCAAACTGGAAGATGCCAATCAACCCCCAGTTGATTCCGCCGATAATTAAAATCAGCAATGCGATTTTGTCCAGCATTGTGTACCCATCCTTTCTAAAACACGAAAATTTTCCGTGTTTTTAAAGCTAGTATGTTCATGCGGACGAAATTTATGCATGAACAAGCCTTGTGATTACATTTTGTAAGGATATTGCTAGAAAGACCGTATGTTCTTTATCGTTTTGTAAGATAATCCGAAATTTTTGTAATTAAATTGTCATAACCCCCTTGAAATCTCCAAAACAATGTGGTATGATAGAAATATCGTTAGAATTATATCCGGAACAGTCGATTTTCCGGTTTTCGTATTGAAATTACACCTTGATGTCAATGAAAGGAAGGTTTTTATGCCGAGCCTACATATCAAATCAACGGGAAAACTCCTGAAAAGAGCGCTTGCCTTTGCAGTTGCCTTTGCCATCTGCTGTACGGTGTTCATCGCACCAGAATTTAACTCGAGTAACACGCTTTCGCCCAAGGCAGATGACTTGGATGACAGCATTTCCGAATACCAAAGCCAACTGGATGACTTAAAAGCACAGGAGGCAGAGCTGGACCAGAAAATTGCCGATACCCAAGACAGTATTTCGCAGGAACAAGCCAATCAGGATTACATAAACCAGCGGATTGATGTCACAAAGCAAACCTTGCAAACGTTAAATCAGTCCATTCTTGCGCTGGAAGACGAAATGGCAGATCTGAACGATTCCATTCTGCAAACCAACGAGGAAGTTGACGCGCAAAAAGTAGTGATTCAAACCAAACTGGATCAGTTCAGCGCCCGGCTGCGTACCATGTACATTTCCGGTGCGGATTCCTATGCGGATATTTTGCTCGGTTCCAACGATTTTTATGATATGCTGATGCGGTTNNNNTGAAAAAACAGTACGAGGCAAAACTGGAACTGCAAGCTTCCCAAATGGACGAGCTGACGGGAAAAATGAAAACCTATAATGAACAGCTCACAGAGGCACAAAATTCTCAGCAGGAATTAGAAGATCTTTTCTTGCAAAGTAAGGACTCCCTGGCAGCATTGCAAGCCGCACAGGAAGAGCTGAACGAACAGCAGGACGATATTGATGCGCAGCAGGAGAATGTCAGCGATACACTGACAGATTTGCAAGCACAGCAACAAGCTGCCGCAGCCGCTGCAGCAGCCGCCGCCGCAGAAGAAGCTGCTCGGATTGCTCGTCAACAAGCAGCCGCAGCAGCACAAAGCAACAATACCAGTTCCGGCAGCAATGATTCCTCCGATGAGGACTCGAATGATTATTCAAATGACTCTTCAGAGGATTATTCTAATGACTATTCTAATGAAGTATACACAGGCGATGTCAGCACGGTTGTGGAATACGCAAAAAGCATGGTTGGCGGCGAATATGTTTTCGGCGCGGCAAGCCATGATGCGGCAGACTGCTCCGGACTCACCATGCTGTGCTACTCACTGATTGG
>DBRO01000054.1:0-1623 GCA_002306005.1 Ruminococcus sp. UBA1366
TTCCATGCTATTTTAACACCTGCCCGCCGCGATGGGGTTTGCAGATTTCCGCAAAAACCAGCGAATTGGCAAACGGGGTATCTTCCAGCTGTTCCAGCGCCTTTTTTGCTGCTTTTTTATTCTCGAAAATGCCGTACACTGCCGAGCCGCTTCCGGACATGAGTGTACCGAGCGCGCCGTTTTCGTGTATGGCTTTTTTTAGGGCGATGATTTCCGGATTCTGCGCGGCGTATTCCAGCGCGTTAAAAAGATTTTCCGCAGCGGTTTGCAGATTGTGCAGGGCAAGCGCGGTGAAAATATCATCAAAATTGGAGGCGGGCGGCTTTTTCAAGCGGTCGTATTTGGCATAGGCCTCCGGCGTGGAGATGTTCACGGCGGGTTTGACCAGCAGAAAATAGCAGTCCGGCAATGCCGGCAGGGGGGTGAGAATATCCCCGATGCCCTCACAAAGCACAGTGCCGCCTTTGATACAAAACGGCACGTCCGCACCGAGGGTAACGCCGATATCGCAGAGCGCGTCCTCGTTCAGGTTGGTTTCGAACAGTTCGTTTAGCGCACAAAGCGTTGCCGCGGCATTGGTACTGCCGCCGCCCAGTCCTGCCATGGCGGGAATGCGCTTTTGCAGTTTGACCTCCAGCGAACAGCCGGTGGTTTGCGTTGCGGCAAAAAATGCCCGTGCCGCTTTATGAATCAGATTTTTCTTATCGCAGGGGATTTCGTAACGGTTTTCCGCACAGTGAATTTGGATTTTATTTTCCTTAGTTCCAGTAGAGCCGGCGGAAAATTCCAGTGTATCAAACAGCGCGACGGTTTGCATGATGCTTTTTAACGTATGGTAGCCGTCATGCCGTTTGCCGATGATATCTAAAGTAAGGTTCACTTTTGCAGGGGAATCCGCTGTGATGTGCTTGTCCAATACCAGCAATCCTTTCTAAAAAGTACAAGGGCGACACCGCGCAAAGATGTGGGTGTTTCCCAAGAAATTTATCCGTGTTGTTCGTGTAGAAATTCCTCAATGCGCTGCAAGGCTTCTTTTAAATGCTTAATCGAATACGCATAGGAAACGCGTATGTAGCCCTCTCCGCACGCGCCGAATGCATTTCCCGGCACAACGGCGACTTTTTTCGCATAAATCAGCTTTTCGCAAAAATCTGTGCTGGAAAGTCCCGTGGACTGAATGGAGGGGAACACATAGAACGCGCCCTCCGGTGTAAAGCAGTCCAAGCCCAGTTTATTGAACGCATCCACGACATAGCGGCGGCGCATATTGTATTCGTTGACCATTTTCAGCACGTCCTCATCACAGCTGCGAAGCGCTTCCACGGCGGCATACTGGCTGATGGTGGGGGAGGACATAATGCCGTACTGGTGAATTTTTAAAATATGCCGGACAATCTCCTCCGGCCCGCAAAGATAGCCAAGCCGCCAGCCCGTCATGGCAAAGGCTTTGGAAAAGCCATTGATATGGATGGTGCGTTCTTTCATATCCGGCAGGGAGGCGAACGAAACGTGTTGGGTGCCATAGGTTAGTTCCGAATAAATCTCATCAGACAACACGAGAATATTCGTATCACGCAGAACGTCTGCAATTTTTTCCAGTTCCTCCCGGCGCATAATGGCACC
>DBRO01000054.1:1675-3883 GCA_002306005.1 Ruminococcus sp. UBA1366
CCGTAAAGCTGTACCAATGGGGCATAACAGACAAAGCTGGGTTCTACCACCAAAATTTCATCGCCTTGCTCGACAATCGCACGTAAAGCAAGGTCGATGGCTTCCGAACCGCCGACGGTGATAATCACGTCTTTATCGGGGTTATAGGAAACCTGATATTTTCGCTGGGTGTATTCACAAACGGCACGGCGAAGTTCCGCCAGACCGCGGTTTGCGGTATAGGTGATTCTGCCTTTTTCCAGTGTGGTAATGGCACGCTGGCGGATTTTCCACGGGGTGGGGAAATCCGGTTCGCCCACGCCGAGCGAAATAACCCCTTCCAGCGATTGGGCAATATCAAAGAACTTCCGGATGCCGGACGGTTTCATTTGCACCGCAGCGCCGGACAGTATTTTATCATACTCTATCATGGGGATACATAGCCTCTCTCATCGGGCTCCTCATCGGTCATGATGATGCCGTTTTCCTTGTAATTTTTCAGCACGAAATGCGTTGCTGTGGACAGCACGCCGTCGATGGCGGCAAGGCGCTGTGCCACAAACTGCGAAATATCCCGCAGGTTGTCGCCGGTAATTTTAATCGCAATATCATAAGCACCGGACATCAGCGTAACGCTTTCGACTTCTTCATACTGAGAAACAATTCTGGCAATATCGTCAAAACCGCTTTGCGCTTTCGGGGAAACCTTTAGCTCGATAAAAGCTGTGACGAGTTCTTTATCGGCGATGGTATTATCTACCACGGCAGTGTAGCCGCGAATGACACCGTCTTCTTCCATCTGCTCGATTTGCGCGGCGACTTCCTTTTCGGAAATCCCCAGCATCACCGCAAGCTCTGCATTGGAAAGCCTTGCGTTTTTCCGGAGCAGGTTCAGCAGGTTGTTCATTTTGTTCCTTCCTTTCCAAACTGGCTGTTGGGTATTTGAAGGTAATACCGCGCAATCCTACGCATATCTTTGCATGGTATTGCCTTAAAATCATTATACTCTCTTTGCGGAATGAAGTCAATTTCCCGTGCAAATTTTTTTGCTAACTCTTCGGAAAACGCAGATTGGCGCGGTTTGCTGCCTGCGCGCTGAAATACGCGACGGCTTCTTCCGGCGTAGGCTTTTCGCCGCGGTGTGGGACGGCGTTCCAGTAGGCGCGGACGGCAGGGTCAGGGTTTGCCATACCTTGGTCGATGGCGGCTTGAATTTCCCGCCGCACGGCATGGACGCTGGTGTTGTTCTTTTTGGCAATCTGTTTAAAAATCCGGTTGATATTCATGATGTTACTCCTTTGCGACTTTATAGGTGTTATTATAACACGTTTCGTGTTGAAAGTCGATATGTCGTCTATAATTTTTACACTCTGTTGTATACTTAAATGAGATATGTACGTGTATCTGTGTATATAATACAAGAAAGTGCAATGGAGGTGCCATAGAATTGAAAACAAAAGAGGCTGTGGCATTTCGAATTTTGGAGCTTTGCAAGCAAAAGGACATATCAATCAATCGGCTTGCAACGATTTCGGCTGTGCCGCCCTCTACGTTAAAGAGTATTGTATATGGCGTGAGCAAAAACCCCGGAATTGTTACGCTGAAAATTCTTTGCGACGGGCTGGATATGACGTTGGAGGAGTTCTTTGCCGGTGCGGTATTTCAACAGCTAGATCAAGAAATTGAATAGCGGAGCGAGCGCGGTGCGTTCGCTTTTTTTATGCGCTGGGCGGCTTGACTATGAAAGATGGAAATGGTATAATAGAAGGGTTGAATCATGTTTTGTTGAATGGGGACGAAAGCTATGAAAGTCACGCTTTTGGCGCACACGCCGGAGCCGGAAAAATTGATTGCCGCAGCGGCGAAGCTTTGTTATGCTTCCGCAGATATTGACACGCTGTTTGCCGGCCTGGAAGATGCGGACAAGGTGGAGCGCTTTTTAACCATGCTTACGGACATTGGACACGAAAGCCCGATTGAGCATATTTCCTTTACCTTTGGGATTGAAGGCGTTTCACGGGCATTGCTAGCCCAGATCACCCGCCACCGGATTGCATCGTTTTCCGTGCAGAGCCAGCGCTATGTGGAGGAAAAGGACTTTCAGTTTGTGACACCGCCGGAAATTGCCGCCGATCCGCAGGCAAGCGAGATTTTTCAGGCGCAGATGCGCGGGGCGATTGCAAGCTACAACCAGCTTGCGGATTTGCTGAAAGAAAAGCACTTCGGCAC
>DBRO01000054.1:3938-8510 GCA_002306005.1 Ruminococcus sp. UBA1366
AATTTTTTCCGGCTGCGGTGTTGTGCGCGCGCGCAGTGGGAAATTCACGCGGTTGCGGATGAAATGCTGCGGCTGTGCTGTTCTGCCGCACCGACAATTTTTAAAAACGCGGGTCCGGGCTGCTTGCGTGGTGCGTGCGGCGAGGGAAAGATGTCCTGCGGAAAGCCGGACGCGGTGCGGGCATACTATAAAAAGTTGAAATCTGATTCGTAATCTTGCCGGAGGGGGAACGACCGTGGAGAAAAAGCCGTTTCTTGCCGTGCTGGAAGGACTGGACGGCAGCGGAAAAAGCACGCAGTTTGCGCGCGCGGGGGGAATGCTTGCAGAGCGTTTTCCGGAACGCGGGGTGCGCTGTGTGAGTTTTCCCGACTATAACAGCCCTGCCGCCGAGCCGGTGAAGCTCTATTTGTCCGGTGCGTTTTCGAGCAGTCCAACCGGTGTGAATGCTTATGCGGCGACCAGCTTTTACGCCGTGGACCGTTACGCTAGCTACAAAACCGGCTGGGAGGCGGATTATACCGCAGGAAAGCTGATTTTTGCCGCACGGTACACGACTTCCAACGCGATTTATCAGACCGCAAAGCTGCCGCACAGTCAGTGGGATGCCTATCTCGACTGGCTGGCGGATTATGAATTTGGCAAGCTGGGGCTGCCTGCGCCGGATCTGGTGCTGCTGCTGGATATGCCGGTGGCGGTTTCTATGCGGCTGCTGGCTGCGCGCTATGGCGGCGATGAACACAAAAAAGACCTGCATGAGTCCGATCTGAATTTTATGGAAACCTGCCGTGAAACCGCACATTATGCAGCGCAGAAAATGGGCTGGCGAGTGNNGTGATTTCCTGTGCCGAAGACGGCGAACCCCTGCCCGTAGGGGAAATTACGGAAAAAATACTGCGGCTGGTGCAAACGGCTGTGACGGATGCACAATGATTGCCGCACGGGTGTGAAATACCCGGAAGGAAACCTGTTAAAATGTTAGAGCTGAGAGAAATACAACTTTCTGACAAACCATGGATTGACCAACTGCTTGCGATTTCTGACTTTATGAGCTGTGAATACACTTTTGCGAACAATGCGGCTTGGCGGCGGCTGATGAATACGAAAATTACCCGTTACAAGGATTTTTATATTTCCTGCAACTACTGCGAGGACGGCTCGCCTTGTTTTACCTACCCGGCGGGGGATGGCGATGTGGAGGAAATGATTTCTGTTTTAAGTGAATATAGTGCGACCTTTCACCGCCCTTTGCGGTTTTCCACGGCGAGTGCGGAGAGCCTTGCAATTTTGCGGAGCATTTACGGCAGCAAAATTCACGCTGTGCCGTTGCGGGATTCGTTTGACTATATTTACCGCACGGACGAGCTGATTCCGATGGCGGGGAAGAAATTCCACGCAAAGCGCAACCACATTGCAAATTTTAAGAAAAAAGAATGGCATTACGAAAAAATGACGCACGCGCATTTTCCGGCTTGCATTGAATTTGCGGTGAACAGCTATGAGCGCGCGAACGGCTACGATGATTTTTCCAGCGTGGTGGAGCAGTACGCGATAAATACATTTTTTAACTATTTTGACCAAATGGGTCTGTGCGGCGGCGTGCTGTATCAGGAGGACCGTATGGTCGGCTTCACCATCGGCGAGGGGATTAATTCCAACACCTTTGCGATTCATATTGAAAAGGCGGAGCATGGCGTGCAGGGTGCGTACCCCACGCTGTTTCATGAGTTTATCAAGGCGGAAGCACAGGACTATATGTACATCAACCGCGAGGAGGATTTGGGCATTGAGGGGCTGCGGCGTTCAAAAATGTCGTACAACCCGACCAGCCTGTACGAAAAATACCGCGTGGATTTTCCGGTTAAACTGTAATACGGTTTGGGAGGCATTAGGATGATTTATGTGTTTATGGCGAACGGCACGGAGGAAGTGGAAGCGCTGACGCCGGTGGATTGTTTGCGCCGGTGCGAGTTGGAAGTCAAAACTGTCGGAATTGGTTCAAATGTCGTGCGGAGTTCGCACGGGGTGCCGGTGATTACGGATTTGGATGCCAACGAAATTGTGCTGGATGACAAGCTAGACATGATTGTCCTGCCCGGCGGAATGCCCGGCACGCTGAATTTAGAGAAGAACGAACAGGTACAGAAGGCGATTGATTTCTGTGTGGAACAGGGAAAATATGTCGCGGCTATTTGCGCGGCACCTTCTATCTTAGGACATAAGGGTTTATTGCGCGGCCGGCGGGCAACGTGCTTTCCCGGCTTTGAGGAAACGCTGGAGGGCGCTGTTGTAACGGGCGAACCGGTTGAAGTGGACGGCAGATTTGTGACCGGTAAGGGCGCGGGTGCGGCGATGGCGTTTTCGCTGAAATTGGTGGAAGTGCTGATTTCAAAATCTCGTGCCGACACGCTTGCGGCATCATTGCAATGCCCGTAAGCGCGGAAAAATCCGCACTGCGGCGGGAAATTCTCCTTCGGCGGCAGCAAGTTTCTGCACAGGAACGGCTGGCGCGGGATGTGGGAATTTTTGAAAACGTACAACAGTGTGCGGCTTTTTTACAGGCGGATGCGGTGTTCTGTTTTGTTTCTGAAAAGGGCGAACCGGACACGCGGCGGTTGATTGAGTTTTGTTTGGCTATGGGAATTCGGCTTGCCGTGCCGCGTTGTATGGACAAAAACGGCGCGATGGCGTTTTTCTGGATAACTGCCGAACAGCAGTTGGTTCCTGGATTTTTTGGAATACCTGAGCCGGACGAGCATTGCCCGCCTGCGGCATTCACCCCGAACACCTGTTGTTTTGTTCCCGCACTGGCGTTTGACCGCAAGGGCAACCGGCTGGGCTACGGAAAAGGCTATTATGACCGCTTTCTGGCGGGATTTTGCGGGCATACCATCGGACTTTGCGATGAAGAATTTTTATTTAACAGCTTGCCTGCGGATGAATTTGACCGGCAGGCGGAGGAAATTGTGACCGAACACAACCGCTATACTACCAGATAAGGAGTACGCACATGGACAAAAACGAGTTCGACTTAGACCGGATTTTAAAGGAATATACGCCGGACGAACCGCCAAAAACGCCCGCCGAGGATTCGGACGGGCTGGATGTTTTGCTGGGCGGAAGCCAGAAGAAAACTCCTGTGCCGGAAGATCATTCGCAAGCGGCAGAGGGTTTGCCGGACGAGCAACCGGAGCAGGCGGATTTTGTTGCGGCGCAAACGCCTGTGGAGGATGTGCCGGATATGGATTCTTCGGAGGATGAGCCGGCGGCGGATGCGGTGGATTTTGTGCCGGAGGATTTCGTTGAATCGGAGGAGAATTCCGACAAGGCAAACTTGAAAGAAATGTTTGGTAAGCACGAAATCGCCACGAAAAAGCCCAAGCCGGCAAAGACAGCGGCGGCAAAACAACGCCGCAAAAAAAAGCGGGCGAACAGTTCTGTATTCACCGGCGTGATGATTGCGCTTGTGATTATTGTTGTTTCGTTTGTGCTGGCTGTCAGCGGCATTAAGCTGGGTATGGAGTATCTGGGGCTGAATAAAAGTTCTGAGGACATCAGCTTTTACATTCCTGCTGGCTCTTCGGCAAACGAGATCGCCGATTTGCTGGAAGAAAAAAAGTTGATTAGCAACAAAACGATGTTTAAGGTCATTGTCAAGCTGAAAAAGGACGGCGGCAATCTTGCTGCGGGGGATATTACCCTGCGCGCTAATATGTCGTACTCTGCGATGATTGATGCGATTACGGAAATTCGGGAACGCCGCGACACGGTGGAGTTTGTCATTAAAGAGGGCGAGGATTTATACACCATTGCCAACAATCTGGAGGCGGCGGGCGTATGCTCTGCGGAGGATTTCCTGTTTGAATTTAACAAGAATCAAGGGTATGATTTTGAAAGCCTGATTGAAACCAATCGGGATCGGTTCTATAAAATGGAGGGATTCTGCTTCCCTGATACCTACCAGTTCTATCTGGAGGACTCTGCGGTGAACGTGACGATGATGATTCGCGAGAATTTTGATCAGAAGTTCACGAAAAAAATGCGGGAACGCATGGAAGAGCAAAACCTGTCGCTGGATGAAGTGATGACGCTTGCCTCCATGGTCCAGCTGGAGGCGGGTTCGGATGAGGATATGCCGGCAATTGCCTCAGTGTTCTTTAACCGGTTGAAAAATGCCGATGAATATCCGAAGCTGCAATCCGATCCGACCAAATACTATGCGCGGGATGTGATTCAGATTGCCATTGATCCGGCGCTTTCGTACGAACGCTACCACGACGCGTACGATACGTACGTTTGTGAGGGCCTGCCTGCCGGACCGGTGGGAAATCCCGGGCTGGCTGCCATTAACGCGGTGTTGTATCCGGACGATACGGACTACTTCTATTTCTGTGCGAATATTGATACGAAGAAGACCTATTTTGCCAAAACGCTGAAAGAACATGAGCAGAATTTGATTAAAGCAGGCTTGACCGATCAATCCGATGATGAGGACGAGGAGGAAAGCGAGTGATTCCGGTGAAGTCAGTCCCGGAAGTACCAGTACCGGAAGTACCAGTACCGGAGGTACCAGTA
>DBRO01000048.1:0-142 GCA_002306005.1 Ruminococcus sp. UBA1366
TTATACGCAAAGTGATTTCTTATGACAGCAGCAAGCCAAGAATCTGGAAGCCCTGTATATCGCCGGTGACTTTCACTTCCACCGTATGCTTTGCGGTTTCCGTACCGCGGTAAACTTCCGTTCCCTGCGCGTAGTTGCCCCA
>DBRO01000048.1:276-696 GCA_002306005.1 Ruminococcus sp. UBA1366
GGCATTTGCGTAAATATCATCCGTAACCGCTGCGGTGGTAAAATCAGGCGAATCTGTAATACTGGTATCCAGATTGGTTTTCACACTACTCAGATAATCATTAATCAACGAGCCAAGCAGGATATGTCCCTGATTGTTGGGGTGAATATTATCATCAGAAATCGAAGTCCACGCAAGCGTACCGGCTTCCACTTCCGGAATCACGGCATCATGATAGCTGATAATCGGCAGATTGTAGGCTGTACCGATTGCTGCGTGTACGTCCTGCATGGAGGTTCCGTCCTCCATGGTTGTGATAATAAGCACCACTGCCGGATTGTTCGGTGCGTTTAAGCACTTGCGAACAAGGCTGTCATACGTTAGTTTATTCAGGTCTGCGTTGGTGTCGTTCACAGAGAACTCAATAAATATCACGTCCGG
>DBRO01000048.1:846-1779 GCA_002306005.1 Ruminococcus sp. UBA1366
CCCTCGTTATAAACCGAACGCTCAATCATTGCCTCGGTCGCCCCCTGCGTAATATCAATCGGTGTTGCAGATGCCGGAACCGTTGTTGTAGCCGCTGTGGTGGTTTCCGTTGCTTTGGAATCCGTACCGCTGGAGCTATCCTCCGAATCGGAACAAGACGCAAGCGCCACGGCAAACAGCACTGCGCTGATACAGCCTGCCAGCAGTCTTTTTGTCAACATAGGAATCTTCCTTTCGTAACGTTCTTGTTTGCGGAATAGCTTAAACAAGTTCTCTTTTAAGTTAATTCCGATTAAATACCATGTTTACATTATACGCGCTGCGCAGTTGTTTTTCAAGCTTTCCCGAAAAGAAAGCCACCACCGCCCCACATCTTTGTGGATTTTTCACAAAAAAGCAGCCCGCATTTTAGCGGACTGCTCATGGTAATTTTTACAGATTTTTTTACTATTTCAGCATATTATTTATGGCAGAAACCATCGCATATATGGATGCCACAATGATATCCTTGTGCGTGCCGGCACCCCAGTAGGTTTTGCCGTCGCAGGCAATGCCCACATACGCAACCGCTGCAGAGCCCGAACCTTGTTCCAGGGCGTGTTCCTGATAGGTAACGATATTAAATTCCTTTTCAATCGCGTTACCCAAAGCCTTCGCGACTGCCTCCAGCCTTCCGCTGCCGTCCGCCTTATAGGTAATTACACGGTCTTTGCCCGCAATTTCTGCCGTGACAAACGCCGTAATGGTATCATTCGGCTGCTGCACATAATGGGCTTCTACCACGTTGACTTTTGTTTTAATGTTCAGGTAGGTTTCCTTAAAAATCTCGTAAACCTCCTGCGGCATCAATTCCTTATGCGCGTGGTCGGAAACTTCCTTGACGACATAACCGAAATGCTCCCGCATTTTCGGCGGCAGAGAATACCCAAACTG
>DBRO01000048.1:1791-9234 GCA_002306005.1 Ruminococcus sp. UBA1366
ATATCCTTGGGGTCAATGGGCAGATACGGTACGGTCCAATGCTCCGGTGCTTTTTCGTCACGCCACTTCATTCCCTTGGCAATGGCATCCTGATGCGAACCGGAGAACGCCGCAAACACCAACCTGCCGGAATACGGTGTTCTTTCGTAAACGTGCATTCTCGTCACACGCTCGTAAACCTCCACCAGTTCGGGGAGATTCTCCAGATTCAAATTCGGCTCTACCCCTTGGGAGTACATATTCAGCGCCAACGTAACGATATCCACGTTGCCCGTGCGCTCGCCGTTGCCAAACAACGTACCTTCAATCCGATCCGCACCGGCAAGCAAGCCCAGCTCGCTGTCGGCAATCGCACAGCCGCGGTCGTTATGCGGGTGGAGCGAAACAATCAGATTCTCCCGATTGTTCAGATGATCGCACATATATTCAATCTGGCTGGCGTACACATGGGACATCGAAACCTGCACCGTTACGGGCAGATTAATGATTACCTTGTTATCCGGCGTAGGCTGCCAAATATCAATCACCTTGTTGCAAATTTCCAGTGCGAATTCCATTTCCGTACCGGTAAAGCTTTCGGGCGAATACTCAAACCGGAAATTTCCCGGTGTTTTTGCCTTGTACTCGTTGAGCAATTTTGCACCGGCAACCGCAATCTCAATGATTTCCTCTTTGGATTTGCGGAACACCTGCTCGCGCTGTGCCACGCTGGTGGAATTATACAAATGCACCACCGCGTTCTTCGCGCCCTGCAAAGCCTCAAAGGTTTTTTTAATAATATGCTCACGGGACTGCGTCAGCACCTGAATGGAAACATCATCGGGAATCAAATTATCCTCAATCAGCTTGCGGCAGAATTCATACTCAGTTTCTGATGCGGCAGGAAATCCAATTTCGATTTCCTTAAAACCGACCTTGACCAAATACTGAAAAAACTCCAGCTTTTCTTCCAGACTCATCGGGATAATCAACGCCTGATTGCCGTCGCGCAAATCCACAGAACACCACATCGGCGCTTTATCGATATACTCTTTCTTCGCCCATTTCAGCGATTCTACGGGCGGCATAAAATAACCTCTCGAATACTTTTCTGCGTTTTTCATCACAAATCCCATCCTTTCCTCTCTATATCGCACAACATTATGAATCGGAAAAATCGTTCCCCCGGGCAAGTATTCTACAAAACGCGTTTTTGCAAAATCAAAATAAAAAGCACCCGTCTCTGTTAAGAGACGAGTGCAGTAACTGCATACCCGTGGTACCACTCTTGTTCGCCGCGAAAACTCCGCAGCCTTACCCACATCAAGCAATGTGTTCCTCTGTAACGGGAGAACCGTCTGTGCCTACTGTTGTTCAGCACATCTGCTCAAGGACGAGTTATTTCTTCTTCCCAGCACTGCCTTCCACCAGCCGGCAGTTCTCTTTGCCTGTTCCGAAGATTTTTTTCCTATCATCGCATTTTATTGATATAGTACTAACAGTATATCCGTTTTCGCGAAATTTGTCAAGCGCCTATTTGTAAATATAATGAGAATTCGTTATATCTTAAAATAGAAAACCATAATTGCAAGGGTAAACATCAGCATCAACGAAACCGAAAGCACCAGCCCCATCATGGAAGTTCCGCCGCGTGCAATCAGCGCCATGCGCTTTTGCACCGGATTATCCGTATGTGCCTGCACATCTTTAATTTCCGTCTTGGTACGATCGTAATACCATTTGTTAAACCGCAGCGCGCAAAGCACCGACATCACGGACGAAAGCAAGGACGAAACCAAATTGATGCCATAGAACAAATCCGTATTCAAAAAAGCAAAGCTCTTAGCCTGCATATCCATACCGAATAGCGACTGTAAGGTATCTGGGTCTGACAGCATGGAAAGAATCTGCGGCACCAGTGCAAACGCACTAATTAAGAACACCAGAATGCCCAATGCGTGCTGTTTGCGATAAAACAGATAAAATTGCGGAAAAAACAGTGCTGGGATATTCAATGTAACACGCGCCCCGTACTTGCCGATGGCAAGGAACTGCCGGATAAAATAAAACTCGCTTGAGCCAACATAATCAGCGTAATCCCGAACTTTAATTCCTTCAATTTCCGTGTTTTCATCCACGCGCATCGCATTCTGAACCGTTTCAAACATCCCGGGGCCGGCGTTCTGGTGCAGATCAGAGCCATCCTCCAACGGACTGTTATTCGGCGACTCATTAAACGGACGTGCCTCGTCCTGCCGCAAAGGCATCCCACAGGAGTTGCAAAAAATCCCTGTATCCGGATTTTCCGCCCCGCATCGCGGACACTTCACCGTGTTGCCGTCCTCGGCAGCATGGCTATGTGCGCTGTTCCACGACAGCCCGCTTTCATGCAGCTCGTGATTCACGCATTCGCCCGATTTTTCATAGCACGCACGATGATAGGGTGTTCCGCACACCGGACACACCACAATATCATCGCTGTCCTTGAATTTTTCGCTGCACACCATGCAGCGTTCGCCAGTATAATTCATATTCTGCGATACCGCTCAGTCATGCTGAGCTGTCCTTCCGTAAAACTTTTATTAATTCCGGATCTGCCCGTTCCCGTTAATCAAGTACTTCACGGTGGTCAGTTCCTTTAAGCCCATCGGACCGCGCGCATGGAGTTTCTGCGTGGAAATGCCAATCTCCGCACCCAACCCAAACTGTTCGCCATCCGTAAACCGCGTGGAGCAATTCACATACACCGCCGCGGAATCGATCGTTTTTTGGAATTCCTCCGCACTGAACAAGCTTTCCGTGACAATGCATTCAGAATGTCCCGTGGAATATTTCTGGATATGCTCAATCGCCGCGGCAAGGTCATCCACAACCTTCACTGCAAGGATATAATCCAGAAATTCCTTTGCGTAATCTTCTTCCGTTGCGGGAACAACGCTTTCGCCCAAGATCATCTGCGTAATCGGACAGCCGCGAAGTTCGACCTTGTGCTGATCCAATCTGCGCTTCATCATTGGCAAGAAGTCATCCGCAACCGATCGATGCACCAAACAGGTTTCCACTGCATTGCACACGCTGGGGCGCTGGGTTTTTCCGTTATCAACAATATCCACCGCCATATACAAATCGGCGCTGGCATCCACATAAACATGGCAATTGCCCGTTCCCGTTTCTATCACCGGAACGGTTGCCGATTCCACAACCGCTTGAATCAGTCCTGCACCGCCCCGCGGAATCAGCACATCAATCCACCCGCTCGCCTGCATCATTTCCAGTGCAACGCCACGGGAAGTATCCTCCACCAGCTGGATAATATCCGGGTGAAAGCCAGCTTTTTTCACTGCCTCGCGCATAATTTCTGTAAGGCAGATATTTGAATAGATGGCTTCCTTTCCGCCGCGCAGAATCACAGCGTTGCCGCTTTTTAAGCAAAGTGCCGCCGCATCCACTGTAACATTCGGGCGGGATTCATAAATAATACCAACCACGCCCATTGGCACACGGACTTTTGTAATCCGCATTCCGTTGGGACGCACGCCGCCGCCTTCAATCTGCCCGACGGGATCTTCCAGCTTGGTGAGATTCATACAAGCATTCGCCATGCCTTGAATTCGCTGTTCGTTGAGCAACAGTCTGTCCAGCATCGCCTGTGACATTCCCTTTGCTTTTGCTTCGGAAATATCCCGCTCGTTCTGCTCCATAATCCGGTACATATCGCGCGTGAGCAAATCTGAGATATACTCCAACGCATTGTTTTTCTGCTCCGTCTGCGCATTTGCCAAATCGTATTTTGCCGCGCGTGCGTTTTCGCCCAATCTCTGGATATAGTTCATCATTTTTTTTCGCGCCGGTTGCGCTTTCCTCCCCTCGGTGTCTTATTTTCTCGTGGTAAACAACGTTCCCACGGGTTTGTTTTCAAACAAATCATACAGCTTTTTCGGTTTGTCGCCATTCATAATCACCATATCGACGCCGCTTTCCACCGCAATCTCCGCCGCACGAATTTTCGTTGCCATACCGCCCGTTCCCAGTGCTGTGCCCGCGCCGCCCGCGCAATCACGGATTTCCCCGTTGATATTTTCCACCAGCGGAATTAAGCAGGCATTTTCGAACTTCCGCGGGTCTTTATCGTAAAGCCCGTCAATATCCGTCATAATAATCAACAAATCCGCTTTCGCAATTCCCGCAACCATTGCCGCCAGCGAATCGTTCTCGCCCACTTCCAGCTCCAGCTCGTCAATTGCCACCGTGTCGTTTTCATTTACAATTGGAATCACGTTGTATTCCAGCAGACGTTCCAGCGCGTTTTCCACGTTTTTACGCCTGTCTTCAATTAAAATATATTTCGTCAATAATACCTGTGCCACCGTCAGGCTGTAATCCGCAAACAGCTTGTCGTACAGATACATCAGCTCGCACTGTCCGACTGCCGCGCAGGCCTGTTTCATCGGGGTATCTTTCGGACGTGTTGTCAGTCCGATTTTGGACATTCCCAGCCCAATCGCCCCGCTGGAAACCAAAACAATCTGCTTTCCGGCATTCTGCAAATCCGCCAGTGTTTTCACCAGCTGTTCCACGCGCCGGATATTGAGCTTTCCCGTTTTATGCGTCAGCGTGGAGGTGCCGACTTTTACAACCACACGCTTTTTTTGTTTAAAATCAATCACAAAAGCGCCTCTTTCTTCCGGTCATTCAACGATAGCACCATTCACCACATGAATCGGCTTCCCACTTGCCCAGCACCGGAGATTTTTTGCTACCATGGAAACTAATCTACGGCGGGTTTGTTCCGGCGCCCACGCGATATGGGGTGTTATCGTACAATTTTTTGCCGTTTGCAGTACGCAATCCGGCTGCATGGGTTCTTTTTTCAAAACATCCAAACAAGCGCCGCCAATCACGCCGGTGTTCAGCGCTTTGGCAAGGGCATCTTCATCGATCAATCCGCCGCGCGCGGTATTCATCAGCACCGCTGTACGTTTCATTTTTGCAAGCGAATTCTCATTCATAAGATTATGCGTTTCCGGATTCAACGGTAAATGCAAAGTAACTACATCCGCGCGCTGTAAAAGCTCCTCAAACTGCACATAAGTAAAACCTGCCTCTGTGACCTTCTCCGAGGTGCGGTTCCACACCAGTACATTCATCCGGAACGCCTCGCCCAGTTCCGCAACCCGCCTGCCGATATTACCAAAGCCTACAACGCCCAATGTCAGCCCACGGATTTCATAAGTTGGCTTTCCAAAATACGAAAACCGCTGTGCGTGAATCCAGTCGCCCTGCTTCACGCTCTCGGCATATTCCGCCGCACGGCTAAACTGGTTCAGCATCAGCGCAAAGGTATGCTGAGCCACTGCATCGGTGGAATAATCCGGCACATTGCACACAACCGCACCCGCGCGGGTTGCCGCCTCGATGTCCACGTTATTATATCCCGTTGCGAACAATCCGATATATTTTAAATTTGGGCAGCGCGCAAACACCTCGGCAGTAATTTTTGTTTTATTGCAAATCGCAGCGTCCGCATCGCCGACAAGCGCGGCAACATCTTCCGCATCGTCCGCATAAAATTCTGTTTCGCCCAGTTCGGAAATCTCCCACAATTCGTTGAGATTCGCCGTGATTGTTTCATAATCAAGAATACAGATTTTCAGTTTTCATCACCCAATCAATCTTCCGGATATTCATCGTCCCGAAAAGCCTCATCGATAAATTCATCCTGTAAATGCTTTTGTTCCGTCTGTTCTGCTTGTTCTTGCACCTTGCGGCGTTCTTCTTCCTCATGGACTTCCGCAGCCTCACGCGCTTTTTGCTTGCGCGCATCCAGCCGCGACAGCACAAACGCGCCGATGAGCAGCAACGCCTCGGCAATGCCCAGCACGGTAATCACCGTTTCGCTGGAGGTGTATTGCGTAATCATCGTCAGGTCTATGGCAACCAAAATCACTAGATAGTATGGCTTTCTTTTTCTGCCAAACTGCACGGCATACAGGAATGTCGCCAGCATACAGAAAATGAAGTGCGTGGTAAACGGCAACGGTGTATAAACGTTCTGCACCGTGTTTTGTACGGCATATCCCAACGTTGCCGGAACGAAATTGGACAGCAGTCCTGTTATCATGTGGTATCTTCCTTATTTTACGGGCATGAATGCCCGGATTATCTTATTATTATACTACACTGTAATAAAAAAAGTCAAGAATTCGCGGGAAAGATCGGACTTTTATTTTTCCGCCAAAAACATTTACGCTCCTTGGCAAAATCATTCCTATCCTTAGATGCTCTCCAATGGTTTTCATGGTATCCCAATATTAATGCACCGCCACGTGCGGATCATGGAATTCTTTCAGCCTGCGCCGCAAGGCTTCCCGCACGTCTTCCTCAAATGCAATCTGCGGGTTTGCCTCGCCGGCACGGCGTAAAATCTCCAGCGTAAAATCCGGGTTCAATACTAAAATCGGACCCAGCAAATAGGTTGCAAAGAAGTTTTTCTGCACAAAACCCTCGTAAGGGCTTTGATCATTGATGCCTTCCCCGCGCAAAACTTTCAGAAAATGTTCACACGGTGCCAATTCATATGCTTTTGTAAACTGCGCCCGAAACCCCGCGAACTCCTGCCCGTGGAAATCCCCCAAAACAAAACCGCTGTGCCGGTGCATCATGTCACGCTTAACATAAAAATCAAACAGTCCTAACGCCTTAATTTGTGAACCGTTCTCATTTTCCAAATACCGCCCGGTAATTTCCATGGCGTTTCCGGTAAACAAAAACACCGTGCCTTGTGCAATCAATTCCCGTATCCGGTTTTTTAACGGCAGCAGCTTTGCAATGATTTTCTCCTGCATACGTTCCGTACAAGGCCCCATATAAATCAAATTCATATCCTGAGAAACAAAAGCAGGTTCGGTGCAAAAATTCGTTTCAAAATATTCGGCATCCGGCGCACAAAGCTTTAAATACCGGACATTGCCCACATCCCCGAAAAGATTACAGTATTCAGGAAAAAGAATTTCAACCCTCATTTACCGTTTCTCCTTGTGTACTCATTTCAATCCTATGCCGGATGGTTTGCCGAATCACATTCAGTGAATCAATATTGTATAAATCATACAGCACATAAATGCTGTCCACGTCCTGCAAATTCACTGCATCCCCGGTTGCCTCTTTGGTATCACAGCAAATGATTTTTTCCTTTGGAATCCCCGCCGTTCGCAGCCGCACCATATAGTCCTTATTTCGCGCCCCGCCGGCGACCACCTGTACAACGTCCTCTGTATTCAGAAATTCAAAATCCGTTTCATAAATCCATGCAATATTTTCCGTCGTCGTTTTCTCATCATAAAAATCGTCCAGTATCAGAATAACCGCCTTTTTTCCCGGCTGCCGCCGAACAAAATCACAAGCACGCGAACAAGCGATCGGATTCTGTCCCTTGGCAAGATTGGCAACTAATTTCTTTCCGCC
>DBRO01000126.1:0-192 GCA_002306005.1 Ruminococcus sp. UBA1366
ATCATTTCTATGTAATCCGCCGTGCGAAAAGGATGTGCGTGTACGGTAAATCCACCATGACGCCGTACCAGCGCAAGGAATTCCCGCAGGGGTGCGGTAACGGTTTCCGGATGGGCAAGCAGCCAAGCTTTGTTCAGTCCGTACACCAAAATATCCGTGCCGCGGTAGGAGTACTCAAAGCCGAAAAACACA
>DBRO01000126.1:217-1928 GCA_002306005.1 Ruminococcus sp. UBA1366
TTGTAAAAGCGCGCCATGGTTTCGGCGGAACACACCGCGCAAGCACTGCTTTCGGCGGTGTGGACATGGGTATCATAACGGTAATGCTTCACAATGTGTTTCCTTTCTGATTGGAATACTTTTAAAAGTATAGTACAAAATACGAAAGAATAACAGTCGAAAATATGAACGGATTATCAATTTGATATTGCGGAATTTTCCGGAATTTCACAGAGACGGATATTGACAGATTTCCGGAAATCATGTATAATCGAAAATGGTGTAGTATTGATTTATATGCAGATTCCAATGCAAGAATTGGATTTTACGGAGACGCAAAACAGAAAGGAAGCGGCAAAATGCTGTCAGTGGTAATTCCTTGTTTTAATGAGGAGGGCAATATTTTTCCTGCTGTCGAGGCGGTAACCAAAGCGTTGAGGGACATTCCGCACGAAATTGTGTTTGTGAATGATGGTTCTGCGGATGGCACTTGGGGGAAAATCAAGGAGGCAGCAATGCAAGACAGCGCAGTGCGCGGTGTTACGTTCAGCCGAAATTTTGGCAAGGAAAGCGCGATTTTTGCGGGACTCAAATCCGCGCGCGGAGAGGCAATCGTGCTGATGGACTGCGATTTGCAGCACCCACCGGAAGTGATTCCGAAAATGTACGCCGAATGGCAGACCGGCGAATATGACGTGGTGGAGGGCGTGAAGTCCGACCGNNNNAACGAAATGCCGGAGCGTCTGACGTTTTTTCGTGCGATGTCGAGTTGGGTGGGCTTTCGTACCACCAAAGTGTATTTTGAAGTATCCGAGCGTGTGAACGGGCAATCGAAGTGGTCGATTAAAAGCCTTGCAAATTACGCAATTCGTTCGATTACGAGTTTTACCAGTGCGCCCTTGCATTTTGTCACGATCTGCGGCGCGGTGCTGCTTGCGATTGCGGCGGTGATGGCAGTCAATACCCTCTACAATACCATCACGGGCAATTCTGCGGAAGGCTTCCCAACGGTGATTTTGCTCCAACTGATTACCAGTAGCATTCTGATGATCAGCGTGGGCATTATTGGTTATTATATTTCTAAGATTTATGAAGAGATCAAAGCACGTCCGCGTTATATTATCAGCGAAACCACGGAGGACGGTAAAAACCAGGACAAAACGCTTCCGCTGGAATAATCGCGAACAGAAAGGATTGGATGGCATGGACAACACAACGGCACAGCTGCCGGCAAAGCCGCCGGAAGCACAAAAACCAAAAGAAAAAAAAGATATCCGGTCGTTTTTCTCCAAGCTTTGGACAGCACTTTGGAAATGGATTGTGGCAAAACGGCTGTATATATTAATTTTCATGGTGCCGTTTGCGATTATGTATATCGCCTATGCGGTGTTTGAAGTTCACCCGTGGGGGGATAATTCCGTACTGGTGCTGGATTTAAACGGGCAGTATGTGTATTATTACGAAATGATGCGCGATGCTTTGCACGGCAAGGCAAGCTTAATTTACAGCTGGGGAAGGAACCTTTCCGGTGAGTTGTTTGGAATTTATGCGTATTATTTGGCAAGCCCATTCATGATTATTCCCTGCCTTGTGCCGGAAACCTGGATGCTGGGCGCAATTGAATTTGTTCAGCTTGCTAAAATCGGTACGGCGGCAGTCACATTTGCGTTTTATTTAAAGAAAACCGGCAATCGGCATCCGGCGGCGCTGGTGGCGTTTTCCTCCTGTTACG
>DBRO01000126.1:2027-2235 GCA_002306005.1 Ruminococcus sp. UBA1366
TTCCGAAGCGTTTTGGCAGTATTTTGTTTAAATTTGCATTTGGAACGGTTACTGCGATCGTGGCGGCATCGGCGGTGCTGGTCACCGTGTATAACTCCTTGCAGCTCGGTAAATTTGAATTTACCACACCGGATTTTTCACTGAAAACCCAGTTTGATTTGTTTACGTTCAGCACAAATCTTTTCCCCATGACCTATGATACGGTGCG
>DBRO01000126.1:2273-3729 GCA_002306005.1 Ruminococcus sp. UBA1366
TGATTTTGGTGTGTATGTACCTAGCACCGCTGGACATTATGTTCCATGGCTTTCAAGTGCCGAATTGGCTGCCGTACCGGTATTCGTTTACGTTTTGCTTTTTGCTGGTCTACATGGCGTATCGGGCGTTTGATAATCTTGATGGGATTAGCTTTCGCGACCTGGGCGGCGTGGTGTTTGCGCTGTTTGTGTACTTGATTTATTTCGAGCACGAAAAGTACGACTATTTCCAGACCTTTACCGTGGAAACGATTGAAGGCAGCGGCAATAAATATAGCATCCAGGGCATTTGGTTTTCCATGATTGCCTTGCTGGTGTATTTCGGCATTACGCATATTATAAAAAGCAAAAAATCCTTTGCTGCCTCCGTTGCGCTGATTTTTGCTGTCAGCGTGGAGCTTTTTGGCAATACGCTGGACACGCTAAATAAAATTGATGACGATGTGGTGTACAGCACCTACACGTCCTATTATCCGTATATCACGGATCTAAAATCCACGGTGGAACAGGTGAAAGAGGCAGACAATAGCTTTTACCGGATGGAGGCGAATTTTCACCGCACGGTGAACGATCCCATCGGTACGGGTTATGCAGGCATTTCGCATTCCAGTTCCACCATGAACACGCCCGCACTGCTGGCGCTGAAATATCTTGGTTACGCTTATGGTGGGCATTATACGAAATATGACGGTGCAACGCCGTTGACGGATGCGCTGTTCGGAATCAAATACCTCATGGATCGACCGGATGGTTCGTATCAGAGCTCAAAGTTCTGGCCGGAACAGTATCCGCTAGCGTTTAGCATGGACGAGCTTGGTACGCCGATTAACGTGTACGAAAATCCCTATGCACTTTCGGTGGGGTATGTGGCTGATGCGGGTGTCACCAGTTTTACTTTTGATGAATTTAACCCGTTTGAGAACCAAAATGAACTGCTCAATAAAATATTGTCCGCAGATTCCGATACGGATTTCTTTACCCGGGTGTATCCGGAACTGACCGAATCGGAAAACCTTTTGGAAATGAGTGCTAGCAACAATCATACGAAGTATACGTTTGAATCGCAGAGCAATGCGGAATGCCATATGGACTATGTGTTCACCATGGACAAAACCGAACATTTGTATATGTTTTTACCCACGGAATACGAACACAAAGTAAACGTTTGGGTGGAGGACGATCCGGAATATGCCGATGGCGTTGAGGATGAGGATTTTGACTATGTCGGCAGTTTCTTTGAGGGCGATGACTACTCCATTATGGACCTGGGCAATTATGCCGAAGGGGATTCTGTGCGGGTTCGGATTTCTATTTTAACCGATACGCATGAAGCGTATTGGAAGGACGAACTATTTTATACCTTTGATTGGGATTCGTTTTCTACGGCAATTGACACCATGCAAACCCGGAACTGGGAACTGACAGAGCATACGGATACGTATCTGGAAGGTACCGT
>DBRO01000126.1:3739-4018 GCA_002306005.1 Ruminococcus sp. UBA1366
GGGCAAGCGGTTGAACCGTTGATTACCGGCGATACGTTTATCACCATTCCGTTAAGTGCGGACACGCACACGGTTAGTATGCGCTTTCGTCCCAATTATTTTGTGCTGTCTATCATTTTGTCACTGGTGGGCATGATGGTGTTTGCGCTAATTTTCCTGTTTGAATACAAGGACGGAATTTTAATGGCAAAGCTGATCAGAAAACAGAAAACTCGTACCGAATCGGCAAAAAATCGTATTGACAAGGCGTAACCGGAATGATATGATGAGAGTACAGGA
>DBRO01000126.1:4041-4185 GCA_002306005.1 Ruminococcus sp. UBA1366
AAAGACGGAACTGGGGGAGAATCATGAAAAAAAAGTTGACACATACCGGCGGAGCGCCGATGGTTTTTACGGTGATCGCATTTATTTTTTCCATTATCGGTGCGGCGGCGCTGCCGGTTATCAATGCCCTGCGGGAGTCCAAAT
>DBRO01000126.1:4286-4799 GCA_002306005.1 Ruminococcus sp. UBA1366
GGCTGTGCTGTTGATGTTTTCAGCAATTGCGGTATCAATGTATAGTATTGCGTATCTTGCAATGCGCGGCATCAGCGGAACGTGGGAGAAAATGTTTGAGTGGTCGGACGATGAGAGCTTTTTTGATATGATAGCAAATTTAGTGCTGGTGTTTGCACCGCTTTGCGCCGCGTTGTTTTTAATCCTTGCATCGTTTTCAATTTTATTCCGGTTAGCGGGGGAAACGAACACCGTGGAAATCCGTTCTGCAAAGAAAGCAATTCTCTACCCCCCGCAGGAACTTTCTGCGCCAATCCCTGTGCCGGCGGCGGCGCCTGATATGGAGCCGGTGATGCAAAACGCTACATATCCGGCTATGGCTCAGGTTGCGGATGCAACGGCGGAACAAGTGCCGGAAGAATTTTTCCCGGAAATGAAAACACCCGAACCGGAAATCAATCAACCGGCTGAGGAGCCGGAAAATGAACCCGAAAAAGCGCCGGAAGCGCCTGAACCGGTTTTGCCGGAAGAACC
>DBRO01000126.1:4861-9660 GCA_002306005.1 Ruminococcus sp. UBA1366
TCGTGTAAAAACACAAGGATACCCATTGAAATAATCACAACATAGCCCAGTACACTCCAGCGGTCGGGCAGCTGGCGGAAGGCAATCCAGCCAAGGAGTGCTGCGAACACAATTTGTGTGTAGTCGTACACGGAAATCTCCCGCGCCGGCGCATATTTGTATGCCGCGGTAATGCAAAACTGTCCGCCTGCTGCGGAAAATCCCGCCCCTAAAAGCATAAGCAGTTGATAGAAGGTCATAGAATGATAGGAGAACAGCAGATAGGGTAGGGTGACAAGGCACGAAAATCCAGAAAAGAAAAAGACAATGAACGAACCTTTTTCGCCGCGCTGCCCTAAATACCGGACTGCCGTGTAAGCCGCACCTGCGCTCATCCCGCCTAAAAAACCGATGATGGATGCGGAAAGTGCGGTGTTGGAAAAGCTGGGTTTCACAATCAGCAGGCTTCCCGCAAAGGCAATCAATACCGGAAGGGCTTGTTTTAGCGTCAAATTTTCACGCAGGAAAAAGACGGAAAACACCAACACAAAAAACGGTGAAAGCTTGTTGAGCATGGACGCGTCCGAAAAAACCAGATGATCAACAGCATAAAAATTAAACAGAATTCCGAGCGTTCCAAAAACGGAGCGCGCCAGCAGCACAGGGATATTCTTTTTGTTTTGGATCCGGAACGGCTGGCGGGTTCTCCACAAAATGAAAGCCGCAAAGAGAAAAGCAATCAAGTTGCGAAAAAAGCTTTTCTGTATGGAGGGCAGATCGCCGGCAAGCCGGACAAACAGGTTCATAAACGCAAAGAAAAATGCGGACATGAGCAGAAGTGCAATGCCTTTTTTACGGTCGTGTATCATAGCAAAATTCCTTTATTGGGTGTTCTAGGATGATTGCAAACCGGAGATTGTCGTTGTTGTGTCAGGAAGGTGTTTCGTCCGACAAAAGTCCTTCAATTCCATGCTTGCATACAATCATTATACCATGAATCCCAATTGGATACAATGGATAAAACGGTGAGAATCCAAGGGCTTCCCGGTAAAAAACTGTGCGAATGTGAAAAAGGGTGTCGAAAACCACACAGAAATTCGGCGTGAGCATTCATAGAAAATTGGAGATGGCAGGACGGTATGCAATTATCACTGAATTTATGGCAAAAATTTATTCAAAATCACGATTGTAAATATTAATAACTTATTGTATAATAAATTTAGATAAAAAAACAATGCGAAAAGGCTCAAAAATTATGGATTTTAGCAAGGCAACTTTCTATACATTGAAAAGAATTGGCATATTCTTGATGATACAAGTATTTGTCCTATTGGTTGTACCCTTATTGGTTGGCACGGTTGTATCGGTGTTTTCCATATTTAACAGCACGGCAGAACTCCAGTCGGTGCTTTCTTATCAACAGTTCATGATTTCCTCGCTTGGCGGCAGCCTTACCGGCTGGCTTGTGACGCTGTTTTTCATGGGCGCGTTGTTTTGGCGGGATGGAAAAATCCAGACCGCATATGAGGAATTCAGCATTGCGAATGCGGCGATTACACTTATTTGTTTGTTTTTTGTATACTTTGTACCCTCTGCATTTATCGAGGATACGACGGGCATTGCGCACAAGGTGATGGTGTTTTATTATTATCCGGCATCATGGCTGTTAAATCTGTTTGAGCAGGTCGAAAACAATCGGTATATGTATGCGGCGGCGGCATCNNAAGAAATATTTTGAAAAGACATAGCTTGTTCGTCAGAATTCGCTAAATTATTACATAAAAGAGAATTATCACGGAATACTTGGCAAAACAAGAAAATGTTTATCAAAACAGTACTTGATTATGGCGATAATATGTGATATAATTATCATGTTTTACTAATTAAACACACTGGGGGTGTATCCTGCTCTATGAAGACATATACCTATGTTGCAAAAGATGCCGGAGGAAAAACGATTAAAGGCTTGATAGAAGCCGAAGGTCCAAAGCAGGTTCTGGATAAAATCAATGAACAGGGCTGGTTCTGTATTGAGTATACGGAGGCGCTTGGTACAAAAAGCGGAAGCCTACATAAGTTCAAAACCAAAGAGCTGGCAATGGACTGCCGTCAGCTTGCTGCTATGATGTCTTCCGGACTAACCATTGTAAAAGCACTTGATATTCTGCAAAAAGAACAGGAAAACAAGGGCGCAAAACAATGCTGGCAAGATATTTATGAGGATGTGCAGAAGGGCTCAACCTTTGCGGAAGCATTGGAAAATCGGGCTGGTGCGTTTCCGGATTTCTACATCAGCATGGTAGCCGCAGGCGAAAGCTCCGGTAATCTGGACGTTGTTATTAACCGCCTTAGTGAGCATTACGCAAAAGAAGGCAAACTTCATAATAAACTAAAGGGTGCGATGACTTACCCGATCATTCTGGGAATTTTGTGTATTGTCATCGTCATCGGTATGTTTACTTTTATCATGCCTTCGTTTAAAGGCATGGCATCCGAGGACGAGATGAGCGCAATCTCAAAGTTTTTGTTTGCGTTCAGCGACTTCTTCACCTCACACTGGTATGTAGTATTGATTGTTGTGGCGGCTGTGGTGTTTGCTATCATTTACTTGTTGAAAATTGATGCCGTACGGTATCAGTTTGATTATTTTAAACTGAAAGCGCCGGCAGTCGGCAAGCTGATCGGCAAAATTTACACCGGACGCTTTGCGCGGTCGCTTTCGTCACTCTATTCCAGCGGTATCCCCATGGTGGAATGTTTGGAACGTTCGTCAAAGGTGCTTTCGAACAAATATATTGATTCTGTGTTTGTGAAAGTCGTGGATGAAGTGAAAACCGGAAAGCCGCTTTCCCAGTCCATTATGGATACAGAAGTGTTTGAATCGATGTTCTGTTCCATTATTTATGTGGGTGAGGAATCCGGTAAGCTGGATGAGATTCTCGCGAAAACTGCGGATTTCTACGAGGAAGAATCGGATGCGGCCATTACAAGATTGGTCGGTATGATAGAGCCTTTGATGATTATCATTATGGGTGTGGCAATCGGTCTTGTTCTGGCAGGTATCTTCCCGATGCTGTACAGCGGTCTGGACAATATTTCATAAATTTTGGGAGAGGTGAATACGGATGCTTTCTTTTGACATAGCGGACAGGAAAATTAACATTGTAAAAGGAACCAACACCGGCGGAAAGATTTCAATTGAACGGTCAATTTCGCTGGATGTACCGCCGGAAGTCATTATGAGCGGTGAGGTCCTGAAGCTTTCGGAGCTTTCGGATTTGATTACAAAAACGCTGCGAGCGGAACTCATGCAGGATAAGGACGCGATTATCACGTTTTCTTCCAGCAATATCGTGTTTAAAGAATTGGTTATCCCGAAGGAAAAGGGAGATAAGTTCCTTGGCATGGTGCAGAACCGCATGACAACTGAAATGGGAATCGCAGATAACTTCAGTATTTCATATACTATTGTAGGAGAAGCGGGCGCAGATAATCCCGGCGCAATGAAGGTGCTGGCAACCGCTTGTCCGTCCGCAGTTATTGATAGCTATCGCAAGCTGTTCAATATCATGGGCATCACGCTTCGTTCTGTGAACATCAACTGTAATTCGATTTCTAGAATTATTGCGGCGGATAAGTCCAATTTAGATAAGATGCCGTTGCTGGTTATTCAGATCAACGCGGATATGCTTGGGCTGGTTTTGTTCGAAGAAGGACAGATGGCGTTCGCCCGTTATGAACCGATTTCTGAGGAAGATTACGGTACGCCAGAATATATTAGTGAGGCGCTGAGCGAAAATATCTTCCGTATGACGCAGTTTAACAAGGCGCGCGGCGGTTCCGGTATCAATAACGTCATTGTTTATGGTGAAATCGGCGACTATATCAAACTGGCAGATTTAATGGCATCTATGGATATCAAGGCTTCCATCTTGCAGGTGCCGCAGCAGATTTCCGGCTATGAGAATTTTGAATTTACGATTTTTGCAAACGCAATTGGCGCTTTGTACAAGAGAAATAAGATCACGGAGCGGATCAACTTCCTGGAGGTGGATATTTCCACCGGACGCGCAGGCGGCGGCATGAATACGTTCCTGACCACGGCGGGGCTCATTGCATTGGTTTCGGTTGTCCTGTTGGGTGGCGCGACATTTATGCTGTCCATGCACGGCAACAGTATGAAAGATGATATTTCGGATACGCAGAACGAAATTGTGGAAGTTAAGGCTGCGCTAGCAACCAGTAATAACTACGAATTGATTCTGCAAAAAGTAAACGCTTATGAAACGAAGGTAACAACTGCATTTGACTTGTTAGAAAAAGTTCCTGCATTGAATAAGAGCTTACTGGATACAGTGAAGACCAAGTCGGTACAGGACGGCGACGTTACATATGCCTCCTTGAGCTACTCCAGACAGAATGGAACAATTGTAGTGTCTTCCTTGGAATTCAAGGATGCGATAGCAATTAAGACCTATCTAGAAGAATTGGAAGCAACGAATCTCTTTATGGAACTGCCGCCGCCAAGTTATACGATTGATGAAGAAAGCGGAACAGCAAGCGTTGGATCCATTTCATTAGTTGTGAAGGAGGGGACTGCAGATGAAAATGAGTAAGCGCGATAAGTACCTGTTGCTTGGCGTTTTGATTATTGCCATATGGGCGCTTGGTATCATGTTCTTTGTGAAACCCCAGATGGAAGAAAACAAAACCGTAAAATCTAGTCTTTCCGTAGCAGAATCCGAATTGAGTTCGCTGGAAATACAGGCCGATGCGGCGGCGGGAATGAAAAATGCAGCATCCAGCCGGTATGAAGAAGT
>DBRO01000006.1:0-722 GCA_002306005.1 Ruminococcus sp. UBA1366
GCAACGGTTGTATCTGCCGAGGTCACTGTTTCAGCGGAGCTGTTTGAATCGGTTGTCTGATCTGCTCCGGTGAATTTTAGCACGCCAAGCATCGCACCCAGTGCCGCGACAAACACACCGCCGACAATAATTCCTTTGATTTTGGAATTCATCCGTTTTTGCTCCTTTTGCTATTTGTTTTTGCGTTTCAGCCAAATGACCAAGCCCGTGATCAGCACACCAATCGGAATAATCGCCGTAAAGATCCATTTCAGGATAGTGACTTGCTTGTCGTTAATGTCGTACAAATTGCCGGTAATGGTTTTCGGCGTAATGGTAATGTCGGCAGTTTTGCCGGTAATACCGCTCATCAAGCTTAAAATATAGTCCGTGTTCAAGTACTGCGAGGAGTATTTCAGGATGGAATCATCCAAGAACGAAACTGATCCAATTGCCAGTATATGGCTGTATGCATCAAGATAGTTGCCTTCCTCATCGGTTTCCGTGCCGAATTTGCCCTTATATGCATCCACCACACTAGTCTGCGCGCCGCTTGCTACCACATCCGTTGTATCAGTGGAAGAAACCGCCTCTGCCGTGGAGGAACTTTGCACCAAAGCCTTTGTTCCGTTCATGTCCTGCTCGGTAAAGAGCTGGGTAATCGGCCGTGCCATGGGAACAAATAGCGTGCCGGAGGTATTCTGCATATCGTCCGTGTATTCATCGCTGACGATGAACTGTGC
>DBRO01000006.1:818-1242 GCA_002306005.1 Ruminococcus sp. UBA1366
TGGTATAATCCACTTCCGGTGCCGCCATCACAATGAAATCCGTGTCCTCAGGGATTTCTTCCGAGGTAATGTCAATCGAATCCAAAACATAGCCGTTTGCTTCCAGCAAGGTCTTGAAGTACGTGAGTGCATCCGCCTCATCCCGTCCGGTCAGGAACGTAATGTGAACGGGGTTGGGGTCTGTTACCGCAAGAATCGCGGAAGTAAATGCCTGCTCTGCGTTGGAGCTTTCCACCGCGGAGGAGAATTGCTGGAACACCCTGTCCGCCCCGTAGGAAGCGACCAGCTGGTCAATCGTCGCCCCGTAATAGGACTGAATATTGGATTCCAAATCCGAGGAGAAGTTCACTAGGTCAATTACATTGAGTATTTTTGTGCGCTTGTAATTTTCCCCGTCATCGCCGGTGGTGTTGGTTTCCACAAT
>DBRO01000006.1:1297-1512 GCA_002306005.1 Ruminococcus sp. UBA1366
AATTCACTTTCCGTAGCCAGAACCGTAATCAGCACATCGCGGTCGAGCGTTTTCAAATATTCTTTGGTTTCATCCGAAATCGAATACACGTTGTTTTCGGTAAGGTCAATGGAAATCGGGTATTTATCAAATAGAATTGTTGCTACCACGTTTAAAAGTACCAGTACGGCAAGGAACACCGCCGTCAGCACCGTCGCCATTGTGCCGTGCTTGAG
>DBRO01000006.1:1554-8321 GCA_002306005.1 Ruminococcus sp. UBA1366
GTCAGTTGCTCGTCCGCGTTTTCCGGAGGGGTTAGATTCTTTTCGTTATTCAAAATTCAACTTCCTCCTTATTAAGCCCAGCGGCGTTTTTCCAGCACCCGAACGGTTAAGAACAGGAATGCCGCAATGACGCTGAGAAAGAACAGCACGTTTGAAAGGTCGAACAGTCCGTAGGTAAAGCCCTCATAGCGCGTGGCGAACGAAAAACTCTTTAATGCCGTGGCAATCCAGTCCACGGGAATGAATTCCGCAATATAGCCAATGATATAAAGCGCTACCATAAAGAAGAAACTGATCACTGCGGAAATCATCTGATTTTCTGTTAAAGAAGAAACAAAAATGCCTACTGCGATATATGCGCCGCCCAGTAGAAGCATTCCCGTAATGTTGCCGAAAATCACCGTCCAGTCGGGCTTTGCAAAGAACGAAACCACAACCGCGTACACCAGCGTAATCGCAACGGACATCACATACACCAAAAATGCACCAAAGAATTTTCCCAGAACAAGGCTTGGAAGACTGATGGGGGAGGTGAGTAAGCATTGGTCTGTTTTCTGCCGCTTTTCCTCACTCATGGTCCGCATGGTGAGAATCGGAATCAGCACCAGCACCACGACAAACAGTGCGGAATAAACCGAGTTGAGCTGTGTGGAACCGCTTTGCAGTGCGGACGCAACAAACAAAAACGCGGAGCTTGCATAAAATGCGGCAAGCACAATATACCCAATCGGTGAGGTAAAGTACGAAAGCACTTCACGCCGAAAAACTGCGCCCATTTATTTCGCCCCCTTTTTGAGTTTTAAGCTGTCGCCCATCGTCAGGCGGATAAAAATATCCTCTAAAGAAAGCTCCAGCGACTTCATTTCTACAATATACCAACCGTTTTCGGCAACCGCAGCAAAAATTCCTTTGCGGATATCGCGGTCATCCTCCGGCTGAATCCGGTATTCATACACGCCCGGTTCGCGTTCATATACATCGGTAATCTGCTCCACGCCCGGCACATCGTCTAAAACCTCAAAAACCTGTTCGCGCGGGCCTTCAATTTTTACGTACAGCCGGTGGTCGGAGGACATGGTTTTGGAAAGATGCTCCTCGGTGTCGTCCGCGACGATTTTACCCTGATTGATGACCACAATCCGGTCGCAAACCGCCTGTACTTCCGATAGAATATGCGAGGACAGCACCACCGTGTGGTTTTTGCCCAGTTTTTTAATCAGGTTGCGAATGTCAATAATCTGCTGAGGGTCCAGTCCCACAGTCGGCTCGTCCAAAATCAGCACATTTGGGTTTCCCACCAAAGCCTGTGCTAGTCCAACCCGCTGCTTGTAGCCCTTGGAAAGATTTCGAATCAGCCGTTTGTACACATGCTCAATCTTCACCAGCCGGCAAATATCCGCTAAATGCGTGTTCCGCGGCAGCTTGCATTTTTTCAAATCATAAATAAAACAGAGATATTCCTTTACCGTCATATCCATGTAAAGCGGGGGCTGTTCGGGCAAATACCCAATCCGCGCCTTTGCCTTCTGCGGTTCTTCGAGAATATCAATCCCATCAATCAGCGCCTTGCCGTCCGTGCTGGAAATAAATCCAGTCAGAATGTTCATTGTTGTGCTTTTTCCCGCGCCGTTTGGCCCTAAAAAGCCGAGAATTTCGCCGTCATGCGCCGTAAACGAAATATGATCCACAGCCTTAATGTCGCCGAACTGCTTGCTCAGGTTCACAACCTCTATCATCAGAAGTCCTCCTTTGTGGTACGCTTGCTATATCAATTGCCTTTTAGTATCACGTAGCAAGTGTACTGCTTTTATGTGATAAACCCGTGACAGTGCGCGGAAAGTATTCACAAAATCTTAGGAAATACCGCGTCATCACACCCGTATTTTTGCGCGGTGCCATCCTTATGCGCCGGCAGAAAGCTTTTCTATGCCATAGCGAATCCGCGCAAGGCTGTCCTGCTTGCCCAGCAGGGCGCAAAGCTCAATGCCGCCGCCCGGCGTAAATGCCATGCCGGAAACCGCCACGCGCAGCGGCCAGAGAATCAGACCGTTTTTCACACCCAGTTTTTCAATCAGCGCAAAGAGCGCACTGTGAAGATTTTCCTGCGTCCAAGGCTCATCCAGATTTTCTAATACGGGCAGGATTTCTTTCAAAGCCGTCAGGGAATTCTCCGGGTTTGTTTTCATTTTTTTGTGCGTGTAAAGCGCAATATCATAGTCCGGCAACGCATCCAGGAACGCAATCTGCGCGGGAATTTCTGTGAAAACTTCTGTACGCGGCTGTAACAACGCCGCCACCTCGTGCAAGTTCACATCCGTGCGTGTAACCGCCTGCTTAATATAGGGCATTGCGTATTCCTCAAATTTTTGGGGCGAAAGCTTGCGGACATAAACTCCATTGATTGCACGAAGCTTCAGCGGGTCAAAAATCGCAGGGGACTTGCTCAGCCCGTGAATATCAAATTCCGCAATCAGCTCGGGCAGGGTGAAGATTTCGTTTTCGCCTTTGGGTGCCCAACCAAGTAAAGCAATGTAATTCATCACTGCCTCGGTGAGATACCCCTTCTGCATCAAATCCTCGAACGATGCATCTCCATCCCGTTTGGAAAGCTTGTGCTGTTTGTCCTTCATAATGTGTTCCACATGAATGTACATCGGCACATCCCAGCCAAACGCTTTGTAAAGCAAATTGTATTTTGGTGCGGAGGAGAGATATTCGTTTCCGCGTACCACATGGGTAATGCCCATTAGGTGGTCGTCCACTACGTTGGCGAAATTATACGTCGGCATACCATCCGCTTTGATTAAAATCTGGTCGTCAAGCGTGGCGCAGTCCACGGTAATATCTCCGTAGAGTTCATCGTGGAACGTAACTTCTCCCTCTGTGGGAATCTTCTGCCGAATAACATAGGGAACGCCATCTGCTAAATTCTTTTCAATTTCTTCTTTGGAAAGATTCCGGCAGTGACGGTCGTACATGGTCGCCATGCCGCTTGCCTCCTGCACTGCGCGAAGCTCCTCCAAACGTTCTTTGGAGCAAAAACAGTAATAGGCCTCGCCCTTTTCCACCAATTCCAGCGCATATTGCTTAAATAGCCCCATGCGCTCGGACTGCACATACGGTCCCACTGGTCCGCCGATGTCCGGTCCCTCATCCCAGATTAAACCGGTCTGGCGCAGTGTGTTGTAAATCACGTCCGTTGCGCCCTCAATGTAGCGTTCGCGGTCGGTATCCTCAATTCTCAAAATAAAATCACCGCCGTATTTTTTGGCGATAATGTAGGTAAAAAGCGCCGTCCGCAGGTTACCAATGTGCATATAACCCGTCGGACTGGGCGCAAAACGGGTTCTCACTCTTTTTGTCTGCAAATTTTTATTCTCAGAATTGCTCATGCCAACGTTCCTTTCGTAATCACTCAAATTTATAGGGAAAGCGCCGTTTCAATATCCTTTGCAATGGCGTCTTTCAGTTCCGCTATGGAGGCAAACCGCGTTTCCGGCCGCAGGAATTTCAGCAATTCCACGGGAATGGTTTTGCCGTATAAATCCCCTTCAAACCCAATGATGTAGGTTTCCACCGTGGGGGTATAATTCTGTTCGCAAACCGTAGGCTTCAAGCCAATATTCGTCACACCGCGGAACACCCCACCGTTGATTTGCACCAAAGAAGCATAAACGCCGAACCGCGGTAAAACCTGTCCTTTGGGAATTTTCTGATTAATGGTCGGAAAATCCAACGTTCTGCCCAGCTCCTGTCCGTGCAGGACGGGCAACGTCAGCGTGAACGGATACCCCAGCATGGCGTTGGCAGTTTTCATGTCGCCGTCCCGTACCGCCGTGCGAATCCGCGTGGAACTCACCGGCGCGCCTAAAAACAGCGTGGGCGGAACAATCTCCACCTTAATGCCAAATTTTTTGCCAAGGACTTTCAAGCTTTCGCTGTTGCCCAGCGCCCCGCGTCCAAACCGGAAATCCTCTCCGCAAACTGCAACAGCGGCGTTTAGGCGATAGCGTAGAATGGTTCGCACAAAATCCTCCGGCGGCATATTGCGTAAAATCGAAAACTCCGGCGTAAAGAGATACTCCACACCCAGCGTGTCAAATTTCCGCCACTTTGCCGCATCCGAGAGGAGCATTTCCACGCGCCCATCATGTCCTTTGGAGGTGATGGTATCCGTTTTGAAGGTGAAAACAGCGGACGCATACCCAAATCCGGCATACTGACAGGTGTGCCGAATCACGTCCTGATGCCCGATATGAACGCCGTCGAACAAACCCAGCGCAACGGCGGTGCGTTTTTCGGGAATATAATTGGTCTGCGTGAGATTCCTCATCGCTTGCCATTCCTCCTTTCGCGCACATGGAAAACTTGCTGTATTATTTAAAAGAAATTCCGAAGCACCCGCAGTTTTGCGTTTTCAAACCGTCCCAGCCCAAGAAAATCTCCCGCCGCACCGTAAACGCGAACCACCTCGTGCGGCGCATCCGCCCAATCCAGCTTCACCCCGTTGCGGTAAAGCCGCTCCTGCTGTGGGGAAAGCTCCAGTGCCGGATAAAGCTCAAACAGCCCGTCCACCGGTAAAAGCACCTCTGCCAACCGGTCTTCGCGCATCAGAACTTCTATTTGAGAAAGACTCCAACAGCCTTTGAGCAAAATGCCTGCGGATTGTGTCCGAACAAGGCTGGTCATCATCGCTCCGCAGCCAAGGCGCTGCCCCACATCGTGCAGGAGCGTGCGAACATAAGTCCCTTTGGAGCAAAGGATTTCCGCCACACCCGCGCCGGTTTTTACATCAAACTCTGTTAAGGCGAATTCCTTTACAACAATCCTGCGCGGTTCACGCTCAATTTCCACACCCTGCCGTGCCAATTCGTATAAGCGCTTGCCGTTCACCGATACCGCCGAGTACATGGGCGGTGTTTGAAAAATCTCCCCCGTCAGCGCGGCAAAAGCCGCCATAAGCTGTTCTTTTGTAATCTGTACCGCCTGTTCGGAAAGAACCCGTCCCGTACAGTCCTGCGTGTCGGTAACAACGCCCAATTGAAACCCCGCCCGATACCGCTTGTCCGTGTCGGGAATCAAATCACAAGCGCGTGCGGCTTTCCCCACAAAAACCGGAAGAACCCCCGTTGCCATCGGGTCCAGCGTGCCGCCGTGTCCCAGTCGCTTCATGCGGAGAATCCCCCGCAGTTTGGCAATTACATCAAAAGAAGTAAAGCCCGCCGGCTTGTCAATTGCCAGTACGCCGCAAAAATCATTTTGGGGAAGCTTTGCCGTCATTTTGTATAACCAAACAGCACCCGCAGCTGCGCGGTAAGCTGATCCTTCACTTCTTCCAACGTGCCGGAAATCTCACAGCCGGCAGCGCGTTTGTGTCCGCCGCCGCCAAAACTCCGGCAAAACTCCGAGGCATCAAACCGTTCGGTCGTCCGTGCAGAAACCTTAAATATCCGCTCATGCCGCTGCCGAACCGTAATGCCAATTTCCACGCCCTCAATCTGTAATGGGATGGAAGCCAGCCCGTCAAATTCGGCGGGTTCCATACCGCTTTCGTCCATCATTTGTCGGGTAATTATCAGCATGGAACAGCGGTCGTCAAAGAAGAATTCCATATTCGCAACCGCAGATTGCTCCAATAGTACCCGCCCCTTGCTTTTCACATCAAACATTTTCCGGTTAATGCCGGAAAAATCAATGCCGTGCGCCATTAAACCCGCAGCCGCAAGATGCGCGGCAGGCGTGGTGTTTTCATACTTAAAGCAGCCGGTGTCCGTGGCAATGCCTGTGTATAGGCAAACTGCCGCCGTTTTGGTCAGCGCAATCTCCATAAACCGGAACAAATCATAAAGAATCAAAGCCACCGCCGAGGCATTTGCATCCACATAGGTTTGCGTTGCAAACTGCTTGTTGGAAACATGGTGGTCAATACAAAGGTCAATCCTGCCCGGTTCGGCATATGCGCTCAAACCGCTGCCCAAAAGCTGCGTGTCGGCAATATCCACCGCAATCACGTACTGTTCTTCAAAATTCATGGGTGCGTAATTTTCAAATAAAAATCCGTACCGCGGCGGAAAAGCCTCACTGTTCACGACATTTGCCTTTTTGCCCATGCCGCGCAGGACATCGCACAGCGCAAAACCGCTGCCGAGTGTGTCGCCGTCCGGGCTTTTGTGTGTCAAAATCGTATAATGGTCGTGGCTTTCCAGAATGTTTTTTATTTCAGCAAAGTCCATACTGTTCTCCGTTTCCCGAGATTTTTTTCGAAAACGCTGTTGGCGTTAGGATTCCTCACCGCCGGTTTTTTCCTGCGGCAGGGAATCTTTAATCAGCTTGTTAATGTGTGCGGAAACGGCAATGGAGTCGTCCGCAATAAATTTTAAATCCGGACTTTTTCGCAGGTGCAGAACGTTAGAAATCTCACGTTTGATAAATCCGGTAGCGGATTCCAAACCCTTTACCGCCTGCTTTGCGCGTTCCAGCCCGTCCAAACTGGAAATATAAATCTTGCAGAACGAACCGTCTCCGGCAACCTCGCACCGCACCACGGAAAGATTCACCCCGCCGCCAATGCGCGGGTCTTTCAGTTCGCGGAGCAAACCGGAAACAATCCGTTGAATATCCACCGACAGCCTGCCGGCTTTGTATCCTGCCATAGCCAAATCCTTTCTGTGCCGAAAGAACCGCCGCTAGTCGCGGTATTCCTCCATAATATAGGCCTCAAAAATGTCATTTTCTTTAATATCGTTGAATTTTTCCAGCGTAATACC
>DBRO01000006.1:8417-15652 GCA_002306005.1 Ruminococcus sp. UBA1366
ATTTCCTCAATCGCATCGTAAATAATGCGGTATAGGCGAATATCCACACCATCGCGAGAAGCATTTTCCTTTGCAACCGGATCCGGGCGAACGTTAAATCCAACAATAATTGCGTTGGAAGCACTTGCCAGCATAACATCACTTTCGGAAACCGCACCCACCGCGCCGTGAATCACACGTACGCGCACTTCATCGTTGGAAATCTTCTCAAGCGACTGCTTGACCGCCTCCACAGAACCCTGTACATCGGCTTTTACGATGATGGGCAGTTCCTTCATTTCGCCCTCGGAAATCTGACTGAACAGGTTTTCGAGCGTGACCTTCTGGTATTTGCTGAACAGTTCTTCCTTTGCTTCGTGCTTGCGCTGTTCAACCAGCTCACGGGCAAGCTTTTCGTCCACAACGGCATTGAAAGTATCGCCCGCCGCAGGCACTTCGCCCAAACCGGTAATCTCCACCGGGCAGGAAGGTCCGGCAGTTTCCACCGCCTCGCCGCGATCGTTTATCATCGTGCGGATGCGTCCCACCGCCGTGCCGGCAATCAGCACATCGCCCTGATGAAGCGTGCCGTTTTGCACCAGTACGGTTGCCGTCGGACCCTTGCCCTTATCAAGGCGCGCCTCAATGACCGTACCCTTTGCCATGCGGTTCGGGTTGGCTTTCAGCTCGCGCACATCTGCAAGCAGTAAAATATTTTCCAGCAACTCGTCGATGCCCGCGCCTGTTTTTGCGGAAACCTCTACCGCAATGACATCGCCGCCCCATTCTTCCACAACCAGTTCATGCTCGGTCAGTTCCTGCTTAACACGGTTGGGGTCTGCGCCTTCCTTGTCCATTTTGTTAATGGCAACAATGATGGAAACCCCAGCTGCCTTTGCGTGGTTAATGGATTCCACCGTCTGGGGCATAATGCCGTCATCGGCAGCAACCACAAGAATGGCAATATCCGTAATGTTCGCACCACGCGCCCGCATGGAAGTAAACGCCTCATGTCCGGGTGTGTCAAGGAAGGTAATATCCCTGCCGCTGTACTGCACCTGATAAGCACCAATATGCTGCGTAATGCCGCCTGCTTCGGTTTCCGTCACATTTGCACTGCGGATTTTATCCAGAATCGAAGTCTTGCCGTGGTCAACGTGTCCCATAACAACGACCACCGGGCAGCGTTCCTCCAAATCTTCTTCCTTGTCCGTTTCGTCCTCAATCAAGCGTTCCTCGATGGTAACAATGACTTCTTTTTCAACCTTTGCGCCCAGTTCTTCCGCCACTAGCGCCGCTGTATCATAATCCACGACTTCGTTGATGCTTGACATAATGCCAAGTCCCATCAGCTTTTTAATGACCTGCGTTGCGGTTACTTTCAGGCGTGCTGCAAGCTCTGCCACCGTAATTTCATCGGGAATCAGTACCCTAAGCTGCTGTTTTCTTGCGCGTTCCAGTTCCAAACGGCGGAGTTTTTCTGCTTCGGTTTCGCGTTTGCCGTACTGCTGCTTTTTGTGCTGTTGTGAACGCTGTGTCAGTTTTTGCTTTTTTGCAAAATTTTCTTTTCTGCCGCGGTTGGGACGATTATCAGCAAGGCTGTCATATTTCTCGTTGTACTTATCCAGCTCCACATAACTGCCGCGGGTATCCACCGTACGGAGTTTCTTGTCCGGTGTCTGTAAGCTGGAAGTATTCTCTGCCGCCTTTGCCACCAGCTGCTGTCGGATGACGTTCTCTTTTTTCTTGGGCGGCTGTTTTTGTTCTTTCTTGCGCTGAGCCTGCGCTGCGTGGGCAGCCTGCGCGTTCTGGGAAGATTTTGCAGCCTGCTGGAATTTTACCGTCTGTGTTTGCGGAACCTTTGCCGGTTCCTGTTTTTTAGCAGGCTGAACCGCAGGTGCTTTTTGCTGTTCGGGTTTTGCCGATGCGGCGGGTTTTGCCGTACTCGGTTTCTTTTCCGGCTGCGGCTTCGGCGCAGGACGGTCGTTCTTCGATGCAAAATACGCATCAAAGTTCTCTACCTGATTTTTCTGTGAAAAATGCTCCAGCACATAGCTGATTTCTTCGCTTTCCAAAGAGGAAACCGTCTTTTTTGTCCCTTCAAACACACCGGAAAGGCACGCGATGATTTCCGCACCGGTCACTCCCAGATCCTTTGCTAATTCGTTGACTTTATATTTTGTACTCATAGGCGAATATCCTCCTTTAAGATAACCCGAAGGCTTCGGCGCTCACCGGAATTTCTTCCAGCATTGCGGCGGCTTTTTTTCCGAATCCCGCATCGCAAACAGCGAGTGCGCCGACTCGTTTCCCAAGCTGAACGGAAACGCTGTCCATAGGCAGCCCTAAAGCGTAGAGCGGTTTTTTGTACCGCGCGCAGTAGTATTTCAGTTCTTTCAGCGTTTTTGCGGAAAGGTCGTCTGCGGCAAGGGCACAGTATGCCGAGCCGCTGCGGAGCGCATCCTTGACCAGATCCGTGCCGAGCATGAGTTTGCCTGCGCGCCGGCAGATGGTGAGCAGTCCCATAATTTTATCCATCGGCAAGCTCCACCTCCATCCGGTCATACAGTTCGTCATTGATTGTGCAGGCGAAAGCGCGCTCCACGCGTTTGGTTTTTCTGGCCTTTTTCAGGCATTCCGGATTCCGGCATAAATACGCGCCGCGGCCCGGCTTTTTGCCGGTCAGGTCCAGAGAAATCTCGCCTTCTTTGGAACGCACAATGCGAATCAATTCTTTTTTCGGCTTGATTTCGCCGCAACCCAGACACATCCGCATGGGAATCTTTCTGGTTTTCATCCATCGACCTCCGTTTATCTCATGACTGTGCAAATAATCTATGGCTGCACGTCAACCGGATGCTCCGGTACGATATCAATTTTATATCCTGTTAAGCGGGCGGCAAGCTTTGCGTTCTGTCCCTTGTTGCCAATCGCCAAAGAAAGCTGATTGTTCGGCACCACCGCACGGCAGGCTTTGATTTCGCCTTCCAGCAAATCCACCTTGATGACCTCAGCCGGGGAGAGTGCCTTTGCGATAAATTCCGCATCGTCCTCGCTGTAATGGATAATGTCAATCTTTTCGCCCTTGAGTTCTTCTACGATGCTGGTAATGCGCGAACGCTTCGGCCCGATGCAAGCACCCACGGCATCCACGTTGGGGTTTTTGCTCCACACAGCAATTTTACTGCGCGAACCCGCCTCACGGGAGATTGCCTTGACTTCCACCGTGCCGTCGTAAATCTCCGGCACTTCCAGTTCAAATAAGCGTTTGACCAAATCCTTGTGGGTGCGGGAAATCTTCACGATCGGCTTTTTGTCCGGATTTAAAATGCCCACCACATAAACTTTGATCATATCGCCGGCCTTTAGTGTTTCGCCGGGAATCTGTTCGTTGCGGGTGAGATACACCTCGTTTTTGTCAATCGTTAAAATCGCGTTGAGTGTCGCAGGCTCTACTTTTTGTACCGTGGCAGAAACGCATTCCTGTGTTTTGTTTTCAAACTGGCTCATTAAGTGTGCGCGCTCGAATTCTTTGATATCCTGCTTGATGGATTGCTTGGCAGCCTGTGCGGCAATTCTGCCAAAGCGAAGCGGATCGAGCTTAATTTCGGCAACACCGCCCACCATAGCGTTTTTGTCCAGCGTTTTTGCCTCATCCAGACTCATCTCATTGTCCGGATCCTCCGGTTCACCCTCCACAATGTCCTTGCGGATTGCCATCTCAAAATCGCCGGTATTGGCATCAATATTCACATAAATATTTTCGCTGTAAGGGTAATCTTTTTTAATTGCCTTGGTAATGCCTTGCTTAATTTTTTCAAGCAGCAGTTCCGTATCAATTCCGTTTTCCTTACCGATGGAGGTTAAGGCTTCAAAAAAATCGCTGTTCATTTTTTCTAACCAGTCCTTTCGTATCTGTTGGTATTATTTAAAATAAATCCGCATCGTCATAAAGCTTCACAAAAGCGCATTCTGAAAGCTTTACAGTCATTTCCGTGCTTTCGTCCGCAGAAAGAATCGTAAACGTCTCCGGTTCAAATCGGGTAAGCGTGCCGGAGAATTCCTTTACGCCATTCACGGCAGAAAACAACTTAAACCGGATTTGTTCGCCCAGCACTTTTTCAAAATGCTCCGGCTTGCGCAGATTGCGCCCCAGTCCGGGACTGCCCGCCTCAAAAACATAGCTCTGCGGAATATAATCCTCCCGGTCAAGAATCTCATTGAACTCCTCGGAAAAAGCCGTGCAGTCCTGCAAACTCACACCGCCGTCCCTTTCGAGCAGCACGCGTAAATACCATGTGGTGCCTTCCTTTTCAAACAGTGTATCCCACAGCTCCAGCCCCAGCTTTTCGCAAATCGGTGCGGCGAATGCCGCCGTGCGTTCGGTAATGGCTTTGGCAGAAGTCGGCGCGTGTTTTGCCATACAGTATAACCGCCTTTTTTGGAAATTTCGCGGGGCGTTTTCCCGCAATGCGAACCATGCAGGTGTGTTTGTACCTGCATACAAAAGTGAAAGACCGGATGTCAAGCTCCAGTCTTCCAATAAAACTATCAAAGATACTATACCACAAAAGCCNNGGGGAAAAGTTTGCGTGTCAGCAGGCGAAATTTTCTACTCCGGCATAGATTTTTCTTCCGGGGCAGCCTTCCCAGGGGATTTTGTCAAACCTTCCGCAAAATCCACCGGCACGGTAAATAGAATTCCCGTTCCCGGTTGGGAGAGATCCCCGACTGTGCTGTATGCCACGCGCCGTACCAGATCCATCTGATCGTCCTGTATCAATGAAAGAATGGTTTTGTTGCCATCCAGCCCGATGAAAAACGCACGCAAAGAGGCACTGAAAAAGCTGCTGTCCAGTCGTGCCACCGTGGAGGCAAGCCCCTCGGAATCCAGAATCGTTGCACCGCCGATCCCAGCGGCGGAAAGCCCTTCTAGAAATCGTGCGAGCGCATCTGTTTTACTGAGAATCATCACCATCAGCCGCATATGCTGTCACCTTCCTAATTGATTAAATATGTAAAATTGATAGACCTTGTTACGAATCGTCCTCGGTTTCTCCGTCCAGTTCTAAAAACTCCGGAAGCTGATCGACAAACGAACTGCTGATGGAAAAACTGGTTTCGTTGTTCCATTTTCCGGTGGGGGTCAGGTAGTTTGCCGGCATGGAAAGATTATTAATTAAATATAGGATTGCCGGTTTTGCGTCCTGATATTCCACGGAAGTGATATTCGTGTCTGCGTCCGTATAAATTGCGTTAAAGATGTCATCCAGATTCTCAGTGAGAATATCGGCTTTCTCGAAGGAGGTGTTTATCCAGTCCGTCAGCAGGCTGCCGGTTACTTTGACATTGGTCGACGCACCATCCTGAAAAATGGGGTAGTTCATAATGGCCCGTAATTGGCTGCCTTCCAAAGCGGTTTCCGTGCCTTTGGGATAGGAAACCGTATCCTTGGTAAGGGGGTCATCGTAGTATAAATCTTCGGAAACCGTGTAAAGAACACCGCCGGTAATCTGAACAGCGGCGTCAAAACTGGTACCCGTCAGCGCCATATATTGATCAATTGAAATGGCAAGCTGGCTTTCCAGCGCGTTTTTAACAGAAACAATACCATTGTCCGCGTAAACTTCGGCAATTGTGCCGCCCGTCAGTTCAGTGTAAGGCGAAAACGGAATGATTGTAATTTTTTCAGAGTTTGGCAGTACGCGGATCAGCGCACTGTTTACCGCCTTCCCGGATTCGTCCGTCATCAAGAAAAACAACGTGGTGTCGTGTAAAGTCAGCGTTTCGGAGGAATCCGTATCATCCTCGGAGGAGGAATCCGTGTTGCTGATACTAAAGGTATCGATCAGTTTTAAGCCGATGAGACCGAACACAATCAGGCAGACGGCAAGGGTCACGAAATAGACCATTGCAACAGGTGCCTGGGAACGCTTTTTTTTCTTTTTCGGGGCGGGCGGCTTGGTTTTCGGCTTTGTGCCACGCAGTGCCGAAACTTGCGGCGGAATCTGCTGTGTGGACGGTGTGGGTTTTTCCATTTCGGGCAAATCGGCCATGCTCTGTGCATCCTTTCGTGAATCATACCGGAAAGTTCCGGCGAATGAATGAAAAACAATCAGTCTATATTAAAAGTCATAAAAAACTGTGCAAGGACTATTGAAATTTCAACGCGGTAGGTGTAAACTTATACAGGAAACAGAATTGCTCCGGCAATGTTAATGTCAATCACGCGTACATCCAGCCCTTGTTTTTGGGCGTAACGGATGGTCTGTCCCGTCCCGCTGCGGAAATCCGCAACCACCGCAATGAGCTTGCCGGAACGATCGACCATGTACTCGTTGCGTTTTCGCATACAGGATCGGGAATACGCATCGGATACCGTCACGACTTCTGCGGCACGTTCTAAAATCAAATGATAAGTGTAGCGGTCCTTGCCGGAAAACGTATCGGCATGGCGCGGATAGGGTACAGCGCAGATCAACCGGATATTGGGGTGTGCGCTTTTTTGTTCCAGTAAAAGTTCAGCGGCAAGCAAGTCAATGCCCTTTGCCATACCGGAAATGAAATTCGTGTAGCCGGATTGGAGGGCAGTCTCAATTTCCAACCGGAGAAGACTGACCAGCCGGCGCATAGCGGGACTGGAAAGCGTTCCGTGATCCGGCAGCTTTTCGGTTCTGTGACCGGAAAAGCAGCAGGTTTTTTCTTTGTCAAAAATACGTAGCCGCCTCCTTGGTGGTAATATAGATAAGCATAGCATATCTGCGCACATTTTTCAAGAGCGTTTTACATATTTAATAAAGCAAATCCGCAAAATCGGACGAATTTATCGGAAGAAAGGAACAATGGAGTATGGAGTACTTAAAAAGAACATGGGCAGAGGTTCATCTGGAACGGCTGAAAAAGAATTTGGAGGGATTCCGGCAGTTTCTCGGCAAAAACACGGAAATTCTCTGTGTGGTAAAAGCGGATTGCTACGGGCATTGTGATACAGCCGTGGCATCGTATTTGCAGGAGGAAGCCGGCATCAACTGGTTTGCAGTTTCCAATCTGGAGGAAGCCATCCACATTCGTAATGCCGGTGTCACGGGGGAAGTGCTTGTACTGGGCTATACCCCGCCGGAAAGTGCCGGGAAAATAGAGCAGTACGATATTATTCAAACCGTAACAGAACTGTCCTATGCGCAAACGCTTGCAAAGTATGTGCCGACGGGAAAACGCGTGCGGGTGCATATCGCTGTGGATACCGGCATGGGTCG
>DBRO01000006.1:15680-17020 GCA_002306005.1 Ruminococcus sp. UBA1366
ATCTTCACGCATTTTGCCGCGGCGGACAGCGACGACAAGGAAGATATTGCCTACACAAATTTGCAAAAAACGCGCATTCTGCAAGTTGCGGAGGGCTTAAAAAAACGGCTTGTGGTGCTCGAACAGGTGCATTACCTCAATTCGGCAGGCGGCTTGTACCTGCACGATACGCAAAGCACTTTAGCAAGATTGGGCATTGTTCTGTACGGGCTTATGCCCAATGCCGCACTTGCCGTTCCGTTTGAATTAGAACCGGTAATGGAATTAAAATCCTGCGTGGCGCAGGTAAAAACCGTTCCGGCGGGAACGTGCATCAGCTACGGCAGAACCTTCACCGCGGAAAGAGAAATGGAAATTGCGACCATTACAGCCGGCTATGCCGATGGCTATCCGCGTGCGCTTTCCAATCAAGGCGAGGTGCTGATTCGTGGAAAGCGCGCAAAAATTGTAGGAAGAATCTGCATGGACCAGTTCATGTGCGATGTCACGGGCATGGGCGTGCGCGCGGGAGATACGGCGGTGCTGTTCGGCACGGACGGCGATGAACGCATTACAGCGGACGAAATAGCCGCCCTTTGCGGAACGATTGGCTATGAAATTGTCTGCGGCATTTCTAAGCGGGTGCCACGCGTGATTATGAATGACGGCAAATTGTGCGATGTTTATAAATGATTTTTGTATAATTGCCGTGCTTTCAATAGAATTATAGGAAAAGGTATTGACAAAATTCACATTTTGGGTTAAACTAAAAGTATATTCTGACTGTTTGCGTAGTATCTATGTAGGGGCGCTTGTATCAATTTGCATTCGGATATCATTTTTTTCGTTAGACGGAGTGACAGGGAGCAGTCTTTTGACGGCGAAAAATTGCAGTTTATGAAAGCAATGATTCGAGCTATGGAACTGGTGGTTCGCAAAATCGTGGCGACTGGTTTGTCTATTCCGGCGGCATTTATTAAGAACGCGGTAAATTTATTGCACTTTTAAAAGCGCAATATTTTTATAGATTACGGAAAATAAAAATCATTTGGAGGAGGATATTGCATGGCAAAGTTTTGTACAAAATGCGGGGCGGCAATGGAGGATGACGCGGTTTTCTGCACCAATTGCGGCACCAGCCAGCAGGGCGGAGCGGCACCGCAGCAGGCGCAAGCACCGGCAGCCGCAGGGAACACCCCGTTCGACCAGCTTAAAAGCAAGTTGAATAAGGAGAGCTGGAATCAGTTCAAGAACAGCCCGAATTTCAACAAATATGTGGGGATTGCGGCAATTGCGGTTGTGGCAATCATAGTGCTGATTATTTTGCTGAATGTGCTGGGTGGCGGCTACAAAAAGCCCAT
>DBRO01000006.1:17047-17340 GCA_002306005.1 Ruminococcus sp. UBA1366
GTGGACAGCTATTATGACGGCAAGGACAAAAAATTCATGAAGGACATCATGGATGAATTAGAAGAAGAATATGGCAAGAACATTAAGATTTCCTATAAAATCACGGACAAGGATAAGCTGGACGAGGACGATTTAGAGGATTACGAGGACGAATATAAAGATAGATATGACGAAAAGGTGAAGATTACCAAGGGCTATGAAGTGGAAGTCGAAGTTAAAATTAAGGGCGACGATGATGACGACGAGAACGAAACCGACATGGTCGTACTGAAAATTGACGGCGACTGGTGTGT
>DBRO01000128.1:0-390 GCA_002306005.1 Ruminococcus sp. UBA1366
ATTGAGCTTGTTGGTCATATCATAGTATTCTTGAGTCGGCGCATCATAACCGTCATGCAGTTCGTTCATACCGGCAAAAATCAGCTTTTCATCGTAATCTTTAAAGCGCTCCGCAATCTGCGTCCACAACTTTGTGAACTTTGCCATCATCACTTCTTCGTCCGAAGGATTTGGCATCAGCCACGAGGGCGGATAGTCCATGCCGTCATGGTGCAGATCGATAATCGCATACATTTCGTTGTCCAGCACATACTGCACAACCTCCTCTACGCGGTCCATCCATTCCTCGTTAATCTGATAGTCCGGCTCTTTGCCGAAATGATTCACCCACGTTACAGGAATCCGTATCGTGTTAAATCCAGCCGCCTTGACTTCTTTGATCAAGCTTTC
>DBRO01000128.1:532-2905 GCA_002306005.1 Ruminococcus sp. UBA1366
CTTGGTTTCATGTTCCCCATTCCCTCCTATTTTATAAACACGAACTCTTCCAGTTCAAACAAATGCCGCCCTTTGAACATATCCACAAACCAGCCGCCGAATCCCGCCTCAACTTTCAGGAATACCGCGTGCCGTCCGGTAACGTTTTTCACCACCGCCGAAACCACCGCATCGTCCTCGCGGGTTTCGCACACGCCGATTTCCTCTCCGTCCTCGGAATCAAGCAGAACATGGATTTTGGCGTTACAGCCGTTTCCGCGGATTTTCGCCGTTAATTCCAGGGAAGTCGCAGAGTAATCCGCCCCGAAATCAAAGTACTTGTAGCCAATCACACAGCCGTCCGTAATCGCCGTAACCGGTCGGGAAAACACATTCCGCTCCGTGATAAAGCAGCCGCCCTTCAGCACACAGGCAAGCTCCGCCGGCGTAATCTGGTAGGGGTTCAGCGCATCCTCAAATCCCAAAGAAGTCATTTCCACCTGCGGAATCGTACCATCCGGCAGAATCTGAATTTTTTCCACGCAGGACCGGCGAGACATAATCGTGCCATTTGTCATGCGGTGATAGAAAATATACCACTGGTCTTTGATTTTTAAAATCGAACCGTGGTCGTTTCCGCCGGGATAATCCACTCCGTTGTCCACAATCACCCCGCGATATTCAAACGGGCCACGCGGGTTTTTGCTGGTGGCATAAACCAGCCGGCTTCCGGTTTTGGGCGAATAAATCAAGTAGTAGGTGTCCCCCACCTTGCGCGGAGAACAAGCCTCAAAAAATTCAAACGGCGATTCCTGCGGAATAATATCATCCATGTACGTGCCGTCCAGAATTTCATACATATTGTCGGCATTTAGTTCCGCCATGTAGGAATTGAGATACCCGCAGTACACATAAACCCGTCCGTCATCGTCCACCAGCACACCGGGGTCAATAAAAGCACCATGTCCGGCAAATTCCTCCGTCATGCCCTCCGGAATTCGATATTCGTAAGTGGAAATAAAGGCAAACGGTCCTTCCGGCTTGTCACTGACTGCCACGCAGCCCTTGGCGCCCATAATGTAGCAGTAAAGATAGTACTTCCCGTCCTTTTCCACCACATCGGGCGCATACAAATCCTTGTCGGTGTAAGGCGTGTCCGCCTTGTGGTCGCGGTCCGGGCGCGTATGGAACGAATCCCCATGGCAGACCCAGTTGTTCAAGTCGTCCACAGGTGCAGACCAAACTTTTAGTTTATAATCGCAGAATTTATCCGAGCCGGCGCTATCGTGGGAACCGTAAATATACACTCTGTCCCCAAACACCCGCGGTTCGCCGTCGGGAATGTATTCCCAGCCCGGCAGGTATGGATTTGGCATTGCAAATCTTCCTTTCCAGTTTTATTTCATTAGTATAACCCAAAAATCTTCGATTGCAAGTCTCCGATTACAAGTTTACTTGTAATCAGTATACCCCAAAGCAAGAAAAGTTTCAACTACCCTTTGTGCATTTTCAACCAACCTTTTGTGCAAATTTCGGAGCCTGCACCAAAGTTTTTGCCAAACGGGAAAAGCTCCTTGCAAACGCATCCCGCCTGCGTTATACTCATAATTAAGAGGTGTTTTTCATGGAAATCAACTGTATCGGCTATCATCACCCGCACGACAAGCACTTTCTCATCGACCGTGCCGGCGCAGAGCATAGCTGTCTTTTTCTGCTGATCAAAACTCCCGCCGTCTTTGTGTTCAACGGCAGGGAAATCCACACCCCCGCGGGGACATTCATCCTCTACGCCCCCGGCATTTACCAGTTCTACCGCGCGGACGGCGAGGAATACATTGATGATTGGTTTCATTTTCGTGCGGATGCGGATGACTTCCGGCTGTTTGAGGCGCTGGAAATCCCGCTGAACACGCCCACCCCACTGCATGGCAGTGCGGCGCTTTCCGGTATCATTCGCAGCCTGACTTATGAATTTTATTCGGACGAGCCGTTCCGCACGGACATTATAGATCTTTACAGCAAACTGCTGTTTTTCAAGCTCAGCCAAATTCTGCACGCGCAAATCCAGCCGGAACAAGCCTCCTCCGTGTATGCAGAGCGCCTCAACCGCCTGCGAACAGAAATCCGCAACAACCCCCAAAAGGATTGGACGATTGATTCCATCGCCCGTTCACTTTCCATGAGCCGCTCCGGATTTCAGCACACCTATAAAAGTCTATTTGGCAATCACGTCAAGCAGGATATCATCGACAGCCGGATTCGCCGCGCAAAATACTACCTGCTTACCAGCAGCATGACACTTGCCGAAATTGCCGAACAATGCGGTTATACCAACGAGGGGCATTTTCTGCGGCAGTTCCGGCAGGTCTGCGGCGTAACGCCCACGCAGTTTCG
>DBRO01000128.1:2952-7564 GCA_002306005.1 Ruminococcus sp. UBA1366
GAAACCGCAGAAGCCTCCCGCACTGCCGCACCGGTTTTTTCGCGCTGACGGCATTCCAGCCGGTACAGCGTGCGGTTTGCCAGCACCACCACTGCTAGGCACAGCACCAGCAGCACCACGCCCAAAACCTGCCGCAGCAGGGTCGGTTCCGCGCCCAAAAAGCCGATTTCAAGCTCCCAAAATAAATACAGTCCCATCGCAAGCGGCGTGCAAAGCGCCAAATTAAGTAACAGCATTTTTGATAAAGCTACTTCTCTAAAATATCGAATCATATTAAAATCGCTCCTGTAAAAAAAGCACCCGCCCGGAAAAACCACATCGCGCATACATTTTGTATTCTGCGCCATTGCAGTCCTCCGAGCGGAGTTTTTATTTTTTTAATGAAATCCTAATCCACCTTTGGGCACTGAGTGCCCTTAATCCACCTTTGGGCACTGAGTGCCCTCTATTCCACCTTTGGGCACTGAGTGCCCTTTAATCCACCTTTGGGCACTCGCTCATGCTTCTTGCCAGTTCTTCATCCGTTGGAATATAATCCGTCATCACGCCGTCATTGTACTTCTGATATGCCACCATATCAAAGTAACCTGTTCCCGTCAAGCCGAACAGAATCGTCTTGTCCTCGCCGGTTTCCTTGCAGCGCATTGCCTCGTCAATTGCCACGCGAATCGCGTGTGCGCTCTCCGGTGCGGGTAAAATTCCCTCCACGCGTGCGAATTGCTCCGCCGCCTCAAATACCGCGCTCTGCTCCACAGAGGTTGCCTCCATTAAGCCTTGGTCATACAGTTCAGAAAGAACACTGCTCATACCGTGATAGCGCAATCCGCCCGCATGGTTTGCCGACGGCATAAAGCCGCTGCCGAGCGTGTACATCTTCGCAAGCGGGGTAACCTTGCCCGTGTCGCAGAAATCATAAGCATATTTTCCGCGTGTAAAGGACGGGCAGGAAGCGGGTTCTACCGCAATAAAACGATAATCGTTCTCGCCGCGCAGTTTTTCACCCATAAACGGCGAAATCAATCCGCCTAAATTGGAACCGCCGCCCGCACAGCCGATAATCACATCCGGCTTGATGCCGTATTTATCGCAGGCAGCTTTGGTTTCTAAGCCGATAATAGACTGATGCAGCAGCACCTGCGACAGCACAGAGCCTAACACATAACGATACCCCTCGTGCGAAACCGCATCTTCCACCGCCTCGGAAATCGCACAGCCCAGCGAACCGTTCGTTCCGGGGAATTCTTCCAGAATCTTGCGCCCAATATTCGTTTTATCGGAGGGCGAAGGGGTCACGTCCGCGCCGTAGGTTCTCATCACCTCGCGCCGGAACGGCTTTTGCTCGTAGCTGACCTTCACCATATAAACCTTGCAGTCCAAATCAAAAAACGCACAGGACATCGAAAGTGCCGTTCCCCACTGTCCGGCACCGGTTTCCGTCGTCACGCCTTTCAGTCCCTGCTGTTTTGCGTAATATGCCTGCGCCACCGCGCTGTTCAGCTTGTGACTGCCGGAGGTGTTGTTGCCCTCAAATTTGTAATAAATTTTCGCCGGCGTACCCAGTGCTTTTTCCAGAAAATACGCGCGCACCAACGGGGATGGGCGGTACATTCTGTAAAATTCCAGTATTTCCTCGGGAATATCCATCCACGGCGTGGTGTCGTCCAGCTCCTGCTTTGCCAGTTCACGGCAGAACACCCCGCTGAGTTCATCCAGTGTCATCGGCTGCAATGTGCCGGGATTCAGCAGCGGTGCGGGTTTTTTCTTCATGTCTGCACGGACGTTATACCACCGGGTCGGCATTTCGCTTTCTTCCAAATAAATTTTGTACGGGATATTTTTCTCCAAAACCATCATCTGCTTTCTTCATAATTTTTCCGCACGTTGGGATACTTAAATTTTATCAGCTTTTTTGCAGTTTGTCAACAAATATTATGCGTTCTAAGCGCAAAATTAACCGCAAACCACACAAAATCACTGCTTTTCGCCGGAAGCGCCGGTCAGTTCCTCCAATCGCCGCCGCGCCTCGGTTTCCCGCGATAAATCCGTAATAAAAATCAGCATATCCCCCGCCGAAAGCTTCGTTGCCCCGTTGGGAATCCGCTCCGCATTTCCGCGCTTGACGGCAATCAGCAGGCATTTTTTCGGAAAAGCAAGCTCCCGCACGGTTTTGCCGTCCGCGGGCGAACCCAAACGCACCGGCATTTCTATGGTAATCTTGCGGTCATCCTCATCGGAATACACCCGCTGTCCGTTTTCATGCAGGATGTTTTCCAGCAGCGAATCATATATCGGCTTGCTGTGCAGAAATTCTGCCGTAACATAAGCACATACCGCCACCAAAGTCAGCGGCAGCAGGTGGGAAAACGAACCCGTCATTTCCACCAGCAAAATCACACCCGTAATCGGCGCACGCACAATCGCCGTAAAATATCCCGCCATCGCCAAAATTAAAAAATTATAAAAGCAGTTTTCATCCGCAACGCCTGCCAGCACGGAGGCCTTTGCAAAAAATGCCCCCACCGCAGCACCCAGCGTCAACAGCGGAAAAAAAATGCCGCCCGGCGCACCGGAACCAAAGCTCACTGCCGAAAACAACAGCTTTGCAACAAACAGCAGCGCCAAAAATCCCAACCCCGCGGAAAAATCCAGTTCTTTTAATAGTGCGTTACCGCCGCCCAAAACGTATGGAAACACCCATCCCAAAACACCGGCAAACACAAAAGGAATCACGTTTTTCCATTTGCCAATCACCGCGCCGATTTTTCGGTATATCGCCTGCGAACGCAAAATCAGCAGGTTGTAAAGCGCGCCCAACGCGCCCAAAGCTGCACCCATCAGCAGTAAAATCCAGTAGTCCTCTAAGGGAATACTCCCCGTAATTTGAAAATTAAAAACCGTTTCGCCGCCAAAAAACAACCGCGAAACAAAATCCGCAGCCACCGCCGCTATCATGGACGAAAGCAAAATCGCCGGTGAAAAATACTTAAAGATTTCTTCCAAACAAAACAGCACACCCGCAAGCGGCGCGTTAAATGCCGCGGAAAGTCCCGCACTGGCACCCGCTGCAATGTAAATGCGCTTTTCCAAACGGGTTTGCCCCAGCCTGCCGCCCAAGCCCTGCCCCATACATGCACCCAGCTGAACGGAAGGCCCTTCCCTGCCCAGCGAAAGCCCGCCCAGCAGTGCCAGCGCGCCGCCGCCGAATTTCGCCACAATGGTTTTCAGCCAGTTTGCCTTTAAATGCCCCATGATAATGCCCTTTACCTGCGGAATACCACTCCCGCCAATCATGCGGAATTTCGCCGTCAGCGCCGCAATCAGCAGACCCACGCAAACCAGCCCCGCCGCTAAAACGGGCAGATACCACCAATTTTCCCGCACAAACACAAACGCGGATGCGTTGGATTCCTCCGCAAAGCCCAGCGTAATCCGGTACAGCGATGTCACCGTACCGGCAAGAATCCCAATCATCAAACTAATCAGCAAAGCCCGTGGGGAAATTCCCGAGGAAAGCCCCTCACCAACCGCCTCACGGTAATGATTCTCGTGTTTTCGCATAAAGCACCCCTCTTTCGGCAACCCCATCCTCTTTTTCCGGTGTTGCCTCACACTATTTTAATATAGCACATTTCCGCGAACTCCGCAAGCACAGATTGCCCTTAATTTAAGCAGTGCCGCCTTCTTAATTTAATCAATCCTACAAAAATTCCGCCGTAAGTTTAGGAAGATTTCCCGATGACAACCCCGCCGCCGTTTGTTATAATGGGGAAAACGGCGAACAGCAGAAAGGCAGATTTTTTATGAAAATTCCGCGTCCTGAATACCCCCGTCCGCAGTTTGTGCGCGAAAATTGGTACAACCTCAACGGCGAATGGGACTTCTCGTTCGACACCGACTGCTTTGACCAAAAAATAACCGTTCCCTATGCCTACCAGAGCGAACTTTCCGGTATCCACACCAGCGAAATTCACGACACAGTATGGTACCGCAAGGCGTTCACCCTGCCAAAATCCATGCACGGCAAGGAAATTCACCTGCATTTCGGCGCGGTGGATTATTCCTGTACGGTTTGGGTAAACGGCAAATTCGCCTGCGAACACACCGGCGGACACAGCAGTTTTTCCACGGAAATTACCAGCCTTCTGCAAACGGGCGAAAACGAACTGACCCTCCGTGTGCGGGACGTTACCGCAGATTTGGAAATGCCCCGCGGCAAACAGTACTGGAAAACCGCCTCCGAAGGGATTTTCTATACCCGCACCACCGGCATCTGGCAAACTGTCTGGCTGGAAGCCGTCTGCCCCGCACATATCACAAACGTGTTTATCACGCCGGATATCGACCACCTCTCAGCGGAATTTTCTTTTACGCTTGCCGGCATTTCCCGCGAAAAAAGCGCAAATTTAAAAATCCGCCTCTCCCGCAACGGCAAGGAACTGGGTACGATTTTGGGTGAATTCCAAACCGCAAGCCCCGTAATGAAACTTCAAATCCCCTGTGAAAACCAACCGAAAGAAAGCCTGTTATGGTCGCCGGAAAATCCCGTGCTGTTCGATGCGGAGCTGATTCTTTCCGTGGACGGGGAAATCACCGACTGCGTGCAAACCTACTT
>DBRO01000128.1:7665-11972 GCA_002306005.1 Ruminococcus sp. UBA1366
AAGCACCAAAAAATCGAGGACCCCCGCTATCTCTATCACGCCGACCGGCTGGGCTTGCTGGTGTGGGGCGAAATGCCCTCCGCGCAAGCATACAGCCGCACCTATGTCCGGCGCATGACGGACGAATGGATTGAGGAAATCACTCGCGACTACAACCACCCCTGCATTGCCGTCTGGACGCCGCTGAACGAAAGCTGGGGTATTCCCACCATCGTCACGGAATCCGATACGCAGGCGCACAGTGTTGCCATGATTTACACTGCAAAATCCCTCGACCGCACCCGTCCGGTGATTGGCAACGACGGCTGGGCGCATACGTACTCCGATCTGCTGACTATTCACGATTACGAGCCAAACCAGCAAGTGCTGACAGAACGCTATGCAACCATCGAAAGCACACTGGCGTTCCGTCCGAATGATATTCCGTTGATTGCACAGGGCTGGCACTATCTCGGACAGCCTGTGATTGTTTCGGAATACGGTGGCATTTCCTACGCAAAAAGCGAACAACAGGGCTGGGGGTATTCCGTCGCCCAAACCGACGCGGATTTTTACACGCGGTATTATCAAGTAACCGCCCCCTTGTTGGAATCCCCCGTAGTGCAGGGCTTTTGCTACACCCAGCTTTCGGATGTGGAGCAGGAAATCAACGGCATTCTCACCTACCAGCGTGTCCCAAAAGTAGACCTGCAAATTATAAAAGCCATCAATGACGGCAACTGGAAGCCATAGCGCTTTCGTCAGGACGGTACGCCATATTAGTATCATCTTTTTACAGAACAGTCCGCAGATTTGGACTGTTCTGTTTTTTTTTGAAAAAGCCCTTGACAAACGTTTGTTCTTGTGCTATCATAGAATTAAGAACAAAAGTTCTTGTTCTTTCTGCCGCAGAAAAGAAAGGACTGATTGCCATCGCACAAATCACCGTCAATGGCAAAGAACTGAACACCTGTGCGGTTTCCCGCCTTGTCCGTTACGGCGAGGCAAACGCCGATGTGTTTGAAATCCAGCTGCCGCGCTTTTACGGCGAAGTAGATTTAACCACACTGGGGTTTGTCCTGCACGGGTATTCCGAGCAAAACACCCTTGTGACGCAAACACTGGAACTACTTTCCCAAGATGAAAACGCCCTAACTCTGCGCTGGGTGGTCGGCGCGGAATTTACCGCCGTCCCCGGCAAGCTCCTGCTGGAACTCAAAGGCTTGAGTGCCGACGGAGAAACCATCCTCAAGTTCACGGGAGGGGCTGTGGACATTGCCGGCACGGCGTTTGACGAAACCCTGTTGCCGCCCACGCTTGCCGAACAGCTCCTCGACCAGCTGGAGGCCTTGATTGCCGCCGCCAGAACCGAGTTTTCCACCATGGCGCAGCAGGAAATTCAAAGCGCTATTACCGCGCTGGACTGGGACGAAATCATCCCGGAAGACACGGTTCGCAGCAACGACATTACCCGCATTGTTCGCCTGACACAAAGCGAATACGATGCCCTTGCCCAAAAAGAAGACCGCGTGCTGTATTGCATTTGCTAGAAAGAAAATTGCGCCGGTTGTATAAGATTGGTTTATTTTCCCATAATGAAGGCACCAAGCTTTTTTACGAAAGGAAATGACCATGAAAAAACTGACGATTGCGATACTGATGGGCTTTGTATTTTCCATTGCGGCGGGAACTTTTACCGCCGGACAAAAAAATCACATTGCCGGATTTTGTTTTCTGTTTCCCTCGCTGAGCATTGCGCCGGCGGTGGAAGAAGAACCCACCGAAGAACTTTCCGACGACGATGGCGAAGTAAAAATCATCGTTGCAGAGCAAACCGAACCGCCCGAAGTGCGTTTTTGGCTGCTGGATTGGTTTGAGGGCGTTTTTTTGGACAGTTAAAGCAAATTTCCTGCTTGACCGCAATTTTTTTTCGTGTTAAAATCATTGCATACCGGAAAAAGTATGCAAACTTGCCGTATCCGGCTTTTCATCGGATACGGCATTCTTTTCCCGCAAAACAAGGGAGGGATTTTTATTTACACGGAAATTACAGGGCGGACGGAAGCTGCCGTAACGCAGGAAATCATCACTCGCGCCGCGCGTGCGTACCGCGAAACTCACCGCCGCACATTAATTCTTATTCCGGACCAATTTGCGTTTGAGTACGAAAAAAAGCTGTACCAACTGCTGGGGCCGGAATCCAACAACATTGTGGCGCTGGGCATAAACCACCTTTGCAAGCAAATCGAACTGGAAAATCGCCATCCCGGTGAAAGCAGAACCAGTGCGGCGGATGCAGACGATCCTGTCCGTGTACTGCTGATGGAGCGCGCCGTGCGGCGGATGCGGACAGAAAAAACCGCGCAGCATTACACAAAATCACTGGACAAGGGGTATTTTGTAAGCGAAGTGCTGACGATCATTGACGAACTGCGCCAGACCGGCACCACATCCGCAGAACTGGAGATTGCCGCCGCAGAAGTGGAAGGCTCCGTGCGGAACAAGGCGGCGGACATTGCCCGTCTGTACCGGTATTACGAAGAAGAACTGCAGACGCACAACCTGTGCGACCGCGGCGGCATCGTGCAAAACGCCACACAAATTGCAGCAAAATCCGGTTACTTTACCGGCTGCGAGGTCTTTATGGATCGCTACCGCTCCCTGACGCTGAACGAAATCCGGCTGATCTCGGTTATTTTAGGGCAGGCGCAAAACACCTGTGCGGGCTTTCTTGCGCCGGAAACCGATGCGAAAGTTTCAGCGGAAATTTCCCCGTTTTCGCTGACCATTCGCATTGCCGCAAATATCCGCGCGGCCGCGGCTGCGCTAAGCCTGCCGATGATGCGCGTTTTCGCCGAACCGGAGGGCTTAGATCCTGCACACCCTGCAATTGAACATATCCGAAAAAACCTGTACAGTATTCGTCCGCAAACAACGGAAAACACGGACGATGTGCGGATTTTCCGCGCACAGGATGCCTACGAGGAATGTGAATTTGTCTGTGCGGATATCCACCGGCTGCGGCGCGAAACCGGCTGTAAGCCGGAGGAAATCGCCGTCATTTGTCGTGCGCTTTCGGCTTATGCACCCGCGCTGGAAACCGCAGCGGAGCGCTACGAACTGCCGATCTTTTTGGACACGGATTATCCGGTGCGGCAGTCCTCACTGATGCTGTATCTTTCTGTGCTGTCAGAATTGCTCTGCGCAAACAGCTATAACACCGAACAGCTACTGCGCTACATGAAATCCCCCCTCTCCAATTTCAAAGATTCGGAAGTTTCACGCATGGAGGAATACTGTGTGACGTGGAATGTCCACGGTGAACTGTGGACAAGCCCCTTTACGGTTACCGGCATTGCGAAAAAAGAGTCTTCTGAAAAATACTTAAAAAAGCTCAATGAAGTGCGGGAAAAGCTGATTGTGCCCATTGAAACTTTCCGCAAAGCAGTAGCCGACGAACCAACCGCGGCAAAAATCTGTGCGGCATTTTATCAGCTGCTGGACACGCAAAACTTAACCGAAAAAGCCTATTCCGCCGTCAGCCGTGCCGCGCATCAAGAAGATGCCGTTTCCGTGGAGCTTGCCAGCGATTTCCGACAAATCTGGACGGCTTTTCTTACCGCAACGGATACCATTCTCCATACCTTGGGCGAAGAACCCATGCGCCCGCGCCGGTTCTTTGATATCTTGCGCGTGATGCTTTCGCAGTTGCAAGTATCCTCCCCGCCGCAGAAGCTTGGTGCCATTATTTGTGCGGATGCGGAGCGTTCCCGCCTGGACGGCATCCGGTATGCCTATGTCATCGGCGTTAATGAGGGGGTTTTTCCCCAGCCGCCCCCAAACAGTGGACTGTTTACCGGGCATGACCGTAAACTGCTGGACAAAGCAAAAATCAAGCTGCTCAAAAACAGCGACTACTATAACCAAATCGAGCGCCTATCCAGCTATTTGGCACTTTCCGGCGCACCGGAAGGCATTTGTGTTTCTTATGTGCTTTCGGATGAACAGGGTAAAAAAATGCGCCCCTCACGGCTCATTGGCATGCTGCATGGGATGTTCCCCACTTTGGCGGAAACCGATATCAGCAGCCTGCCGTTGGAATTCTTCTGCACGGGCAAAAAAGCAGCGTTTTATGCCTATGTTACGCACACGGATGCCCCGCCGGAACAGAAAGCTGCGATTCGCACGGCGCTTTCCGCCGATGAGGCATACAAACGGCGCTTTGCCTACTTGGACGAATCTTTCAAAGGAAAAGAACATAAGCTGGATGCACACCTTTCTGAGCCGCTGTTTTTTCCGGATGATTTCTGGGCATCGGCTTCCAAGGC
>DBRO01000038.1:0-256 GCA_002306005.1 Ruminococcus sp. UBA1366
TTGCGCTGTGCTGCGGGGAAGCCCCGCGTGCTTTGCCAAAATTGCGGAAGTAAATTCCGCAGGCAGGGTATCGGGCAAAAATTGCCGGTAATCCTGTACGGAATCAATCCGGATTTCTTCCATCATCCGGAGTGGAATGCAGTCGCTCTTCGTGCCGCCGCGCTTTTTGTTTTTCGACCAGCCATCCAGCAGGCGGATTTCCTCCACCTCTAGCAGGCAGATTAAAAAATGCAGACGTGGGTGCGCCAAAAATTGC
>DBRO01000038.1:383-994 GCA_002306005.1 Ruminococcus sp. UBA1366
ATTTCAAAAACACCGTCCTCACCGACGATATCCGCAACATAGCGCCCAATTTTCACCTCACGGCTGTCCGAATAGGGTTCGTAGTAGGCTTTCAGCACCGCATGAAGCGATTTTTCGCCTAGCGTGCCAATCCCGTCGTCCCGCTGGTTTGCGCCCAGTACCGAATTCCGCGCTGCCTCAAAGCGTTCGCTGTCCATAGGTAAAGTCCTTCCCAACGCAACACGCCCAAAGATGTGGGTGTTGCCCTATAAGTAAAATCGTTCCGCCAGCGCAAGCCATTCGCGTACCCAGTAGGACGTAACAAACCGAATATCGGTTTTTGCGCTCACGGCATAGGCAGTGATGCCGTTGTCCTTTGCCAGCAGCGAAACGCGGTATTCATGAAACCCGTCCGTGGCAAAAGCGATCTTTTCCGTCGCATACCCTTTGCTTTGGAGTAGTTCTTTGGAAAAACGAAGATTCTCCTCCGTGCTGGTGGACTGGTCCTCCATCAAAATTTGCGCGGCGGGAATGCCGTTTTCGGTTAAGTAGTTGTACATACACTGCGCCTCAGAAATTTGCTCGTTTTCGCCCTGCCCGCCGGAAACCACGCAGATCACATCGGGGTGGGC
>DBRO01000038.1:1049-6785 GCA_002306005.1 Ruminococcus sp. UBA1366
TTGCCATCCGCACTGAAAACACAATCGGATGGGCAATCAGCACCGCCAGCACCACGGATATAATTCCGGTGGTAATCTTGTGTGCAGTCATAAAATGCCCCAGTGCTTTGGCATAAAGCGGAAATCCAATCGTAAGAAAAATCAGTACTGCCAGCACCGCACAGGCAAACACAAACCCAATGTGAATCACCTTATATCCGATGAGGATAAAATACAGCGCGGCAAATTCCAAAGCCAGCAGGCAGGGGATGATGATTTTTTCCATTTTTCCGTCTCTCATTCCAGTGTTTTTTCTATTCTATAAGAATACCACAAATCGATCTGTAAAGTCAAGTTGACAACGCGGTTTTTCCGGTCTATAATAAAAATAGAAATTTAGCGAAACGGGGTGCTTTTACGCAGGAAATGCTGTATATTTCCGATTTGGACGGAACATTATTGGACGAAACCGCCGCTTTGCCGGAAAAATCCCGCGAAATATTGAATCGCTTGATTGGAAAGGGAATTAACTTTACAGTTGCAACCGCAAGGACTGCCGCCACCTGTACAAAAATGTTGTCAGGACTGCGTATTTCGCTGCCTGTGATCCTAATGAATGGTGTATGCCTTTACAGCTTGGCAGAACAGCGCTACGAAAAAATCTATTCATTCGGCGAAGAAAATGCCTTTGCATTTGCAATTTTACTGGAACAGTATGGGAACCAAGGCTTTCTCTATACCATTTGCGGCAACCGGCTGGAAACCTATTATCAAAATTTGCAAACACCCCACGCCGTGGAATTTGTCCGCGAACGGCAAGAGAAGTTTGGGAAAATATTTATCCAAACCGAAAGCTTTTTACAGCCGGAAATTCTACAAAACGCCGTGTATTTTTCTGTCTGCGACCGCGAGGAGCGTTTGCGCGGACTGTATGGGGAAATCCAAAAGCTGGAGGGATTGCGTGCGGAATTCTACCGTGATATTTACCATAAGGATTTCTTTTATCTGGAGGTTTGTGCCGCGCAGGCGAGCAAGCGAACTGCCGCGCTGTGGTTAAAAGAACAGTACGGCTTTCAAAAAATCACTGCATTCGGAGATAATTTGAACGATTTGAGCCTGTTTGCGGCAAGCGATGTTGCCGTCGCCGTATCCAATGCGCGGGTGGAAATTCGCCGCCGTGCGGATNNAAAAATAAGGACGGATTGAAAGATGCTGATTGATTTTCATGTGCACGCGTTCAACGAAAAAATTGCCGCCAAAGCCATTGCCGGCTTGGAGGCAACCGTGCACCAGAAGGCGCTCACAAATGGGACAATTCCCGAAACCTTGCAGAAAATGGACGAATGGGGCGTGGATCATGCGGTGATTTTATCGATTGCCACCAAGCCTAGCCAACAAACAGTCATTAACGACTGGGCGGCGGAGCTGCAAAAAAACAGCCGGCTTATTCCGTTTGGGAGTGTCCATCCGGATGCGCCGGACGTGTACGATGAGTTGGAACGGATCAGTGCGCTGGGCATAAAGGGCATCAAACTGCATCCGGATTATCAGCATTTTGAGGTGGACGAGCCCCGGCTTTTCCCGATTTATCAAAAAGCGGCGGAGCTGGGGCTTGTGGTGGTGTTTCATGCCGGACTGGATGCGGTTTCGCCGGAATATATTCACTGCGTTCCGGAAGCCGCCGCCCGCGCGCACAAGGCCGTGCCGGAAATGACCATGGTGCTTGCCCATGTGGGCGGCTACCGGCTGTGGGAGGACGTGTACAAGCACCTTGCCGGACTGGACGGCGAGCTGTATTTTGATTTAAGCTTTCACAATGAATGTCCGGACGAACTTTTTCGCGCACTGATAGAAAAGCACGGCGCGCGGCGCTTTTTAATGGCAAGCGACTGTCCGTGGGGGGAGATTCGCACCGGCGTTGCCCGCATACAGGCGATGGAACTTCCGGAGGCGGATAAAGAACTGATTTTTCACGGCAACGCGGAGCGCTTGCTGGGCTTGTAAAAGGAAAGGAAATTTTGCATGAAAACTGCATATTTCGGAATAGATTTATTTGAGAATTGTCTGCCCGCACTGTATGCGCAGGGTTGGGAAATTGTGCGGGTGTTCAGCATTCCGGATAGGGCGGGGGAGTATGACCGTTCCGCGAAGATCTGTCGTTTTGCACAGGAGCATGGCATTTCCGTGCAGACCACCCGCGCCACGCCGGAGGACATTCGCGCGCTGGAAGAAAGCGGCGTGGTGTATACCATAACGGCGGGGTATCCGTGGTTGATTCCCGTGAGCAAAACGCTCCGGCAGGTGAATGTTCACCCCGCTTTTTTGCCGATTGGCAGGGGCGCTTGGCCAATGCCGGCAGCAATTCTCAAGGGCGTTTCTTCCGGTGTTACCTTGCATAAGCTAACCGCGCGCTTTGATGAGGGCGATATTGTACTGCGGGAAGAAATTCCACTGGCAGCGGACGAAAATCTGCTTTCGCTGACGGAAAAAATTCAAAAAGCCGCCGTGCGCCTGTTGGGGGAATTCCTTACCGCACCGGACGAATTTTGGCAAAGGGCAGTCCCGCAGGGCGCGGGCGAATACTGGCAGGAGCCGGGAGATGCGGAGCGTACAATCCGTGCGGAAGATACAACAAAAACCGCAGACTTGATTCTGCGGGCATTTGCCGGCTATGGCGTACTTGCTTTTTGGGACGGAAAACGGGTAGAAATTCTGGACGGGACGGTTTTGCGTATAGCCAAAACACCGTCTGACGGCACATTGCAAATTCCCTTGGCGGACGGCATCCTCACCGCACAAACATGGCGCGATTATGATTGAATGAAAAAAAACGCCGGAGTTTCATACTCCGGCGTTTTTTGTTTTTTATTCGTGTAACCGCGCCGCCGTCAGGGTATTTTGCATGAGCATGGCGCGCGTCATGGGACCAACCCCGCCCGGTACGGGCGTAATGTACGAAGCCTTGGTCGCAACGGACTCAAAATCCACATCGCCGCAAAGTTTGCCGTTTTCATCGCGGTTCATGCCCACGTCAATCACCACCGCGCCTTCTTTTACCATATCGCCCTTCACCAGCTTGGCGACGCCCACCGCGGCAACCAGAATATCCGCGCGGCGGCAGTGCTCTGCCAAATTATGCGTGCGGGAATGACAAATCGTGACCGTGCCGCTTTCGTGCAGCAGGAGCATGGACATCGGCTTGCCCACAATATTGCTTCGCCCAATGACCACACATTCCTTGCCGCTCACGGAAATTTCCGCGTATTTGAGCATTTCCATCACGCCGGCAGGGGTGCAGGGGAGAAACCGATAATCGCCAATCATAATTCTGCCCACGTTTACGGGGTGGAAGGCATCCACGTCTTTGTCAGGAGAAATCCGATACAGCACAGATTTTTCGTCTAAATGCTTTGGCAAGGGAAGCTGAACCAAAATGCCGTCCGTAGCCGCATCCGCGTTCAGCTTGTCAATCAGCGCCAGCAAATCCTCCTGCTTGGTGTCCGCGTCCAGTGCGTATTCCGTGGAAACAAACCCAACTTCCTCACAGTCGCGGCGCTTGTTGTTTACATAAATCCGCGAGGCCGGATCGTCCCCGACAATGACAACCGCCAGTCCCGGCACCTTGCCGGTTTCGGCTTTCATCTTTGCCGCCTCGTCCTTGATACGCGCCTTTACTGCCGCAGCGCAGGCTTTTCCGTCAATCATTTTTGCAGTGCTCATTCCTTGTCTTCCCCCTGATTTTCATCTTCTTTATCTGAAATTTGATCCACGTTTTCTAAATCCGAACCGGACGTTTCGTCCGCATTTTCGCCGGCATCCAAATCCTCTGTCATTTCCGGATTTTCGTTTTCTGAAGTGGGATCCGCTGTTTCTTCCGTGTCGGTTTCGTCCCAACCTTCTTCTTCGGAAACAACTTCTGTCTCCGTTATGGTTTCTTTGGAAAGTTCCTCATCTGTTTCATCTTGTTCTTCATGTTTTGCTGCTTTTCTTGCTTCACGCGCTTTTTTGCCGAATTTCTCATCATATTCGTTTTCCAGTTCCAGCGTAGGATCGCCGTTTTCGCGTGCGGCACGAATTTTCTTTTTCAGTTCGGTGCGAGCCTTTTCGTTTTCCTCATAGGCAACCGCTTCCGCCAGTTGTGCTTTGGAAAGATCCGTTTCATAAAAGAATTTGTAATCTCCGCTGCGCTTCACCATGCCGCGGAACACCAGAATTAAAACAACTGCGGCAATTACGCAAGTGCCGGCAACCAGCTGCGAAACCCGTATGTTGCCGATATAAAGGCTGTCCGTGCGGAGTCCTTCAATAAAGAATCTACCCAGTCCGTACCAGCCGATGTACATTAAAAACAGTTCTCCGTCAAATTTGCGGTGCTTGGCATATAGATTGATGAGGATAAAGCCCAGAATACACCACAGGGATTCATATAAAAAGCATGGGTGAACGGGCAGATAGGGATCTACTACCGTGCTGCTTCTGGTAATCAGTTCGTCCTTCACGTTTGCCAAATATTCCATGGTGGAAGCACTCATCATGCCCCATGGCAGCGTGGTGTTGGAGCCGTAAGCTTCTACGTTGAAGAAATTGCCCCATCTGCCGACGGCCTGACCGATTAAGAAAGCAGGGCCGGCAATGTCCAACAGCGCCGTGAGCTTGAGTTTGCGCAGCTTTGCCACAATGCCGCCGACCAAAATTGCGCCGATTAAACCGCCGTAAATGGCAAGTCCGCCATCACGGATGTGGAAGAAATCCTTCATGGTAATGCTGTTTGCCGGGCCGCTGAACAGAATGTAGTAGAGCCGTGCGCCGAAAATCGCACCGATTACGCCGGCGATAATAGCATCCGTGGCGCGGTCGGGATCAATGCCGTAGCGCTTCATGCGGCGGTAGCCGTAAATCATGGCTAGCAGCATACCAAGTGCGATTAAAAAACCGTACCAGTAAACTTGAAAATTCGTGCCGGGCACGGTAAACATGACGTTGTCCAGTGAAAAACCGCTGTTAAAAATATTGTCGGAATCCCCGAAGAACGGAAAATACAGCTTGTCCGGGTTGTCTTTCATATCCTGAATTTTTTCTTCGGAAACCGTTTTTGCCAGTACCGTCATGCCGACGGCGGCATTTGCAAGCAAAGACATGGGTCGTTCCTCCTTATTGATTTGCCGCAACAATTGAAATTGCGGTTTTGGTATTGTCCAGAAGTTCCGGCAAACTGCGCGAAAGGCTTTCAAACGTAAGATCCGCCAGTGCCTGTGCCGAATCAAAGGCGTTCACACCGTATAAGTGCGCGTTGAGCATCAGTTCCGAGCAGTATTCCACGTTGTTCATGCTGCGAACCATCGAGCCGTACCGCTGCTTTTTGATCGTATCAAAGAGTGCCTTGTCCAGTCCCTGTTGTGCGGCACGGGCAACCTCGCGCTGAATCCGCGCAAAGACCTCGTCCGGCTGCTTGGATTCCCCGCCGATAATACAGCTGAAGAATCCGTCCCCGCTGAAAACCTCTGAGGAAAACTGGGAGTTCACCAGCCCCTCGTCAAACAGTTCCCGGTATAGGGGAGAAACCGTGCCGAACAGCATTTGCAGAAGAATCCCCGCTTCCAGTTCCTTTTTGACCAGTTCCTTGCCCGCATAGGGCTTTGCCTTGTAGCCAATGCTGAACAGCGGTACACCCACGGGCATGGCAGTTTCACTGCGCGCCTGCGCCACGGCATCCGGTTCTAGTGGGAAATCCGTGACAAGGTTTAAATCTTCACAGGG
>DBRO01000038.1:6891-7335 GCA_002306005.1 Ruminococcus sp. UBA1366
CAGCCGGAAAAACGCCTGCCGGTCGGGATTGTCCTCGCAAAGGCGGATTTCCTGCCCGATAATGCCCTGTTCCTTGTCCACGGTTTCCTGCGTGAAATAAGGCTCCTGCACAAAGTCCAGTAAAATCTCCAAAGCCTGCGCAAAATTCTTCGTCGTGCCAAACGTGTAGCAGGTCTGGTCAAACGACGTGAACGCGTTGGCATTTGCGCCGGTTTTGGCATAAAGCTCAAAAACATCCGTGTCCTCGTTTTCAAACAGCTTGTGTTCCAGAAAATGTGCAATGCCCTCCGGCACTTCCACAAAATCCGCATCGCGGTCGGTTTTAAAGCGCGTGTTGATGGAACCGTACTTGGTGCCGAACACCGCCTCCGCCGTGGAAAAGCCCGCCATGGGCCACATCAGAATTTCCAAACCGGACGGGTGCTTTACACGGTAGTAGCGGTC
>DBRO01000038.1:7447-7853 GCA_002306005.1 Ruminococcus sp. UBA1366
GTCTGCTGCACAAAATACCAGCCGGATAAATCCGAAAGCGAATCATAGTTGGAACGGAACGCATCCGCAATATACAGCCGGGTGTTTTCCAGTTCCTCCTCGGAGAAATTCCCCGCCGCCACATCCGCCAACTGCCGGAGAATTTCCTCCTCAGCGACGCGGATATTGTCTTTTTCCACACCGCAGTCCACAATCATCGTGCCTTTGCCGTCAATGTTGCGCGCCACGCAGTAGTAGCAAAGGCTCAGCTTTTCGCGTACGTTCATAAACAGTTTGGAAAAGGGCGTTCCGCCAAAAAGCGCCACACAGACTTTTGTTTTGTATAAATCCTCAAACGTGGTTTTAAACGCCAGCACCATCTTGCATTGGCTCACGTCCAGTTCTTCCGTGACGCGTGCCGGTTCGG
>DBRO01000038.1:7872-14817 GCA_002306005.1 Ruminococcus sp. UBA1366
GCAATGGTTTTGTCCAGGCCGCCGCCGCCCGCTGCCGTAATTTCCACCACAGAATCAGCAAGCAGCTGCCGGTATGCGGCAAACACCCCCGCGTTCGTAAGCTGTTCGACCTGTTCGCGGCTGCCGTACGGGGGCAGTGCGCCGGCTTCGTTTTCAAACACCGTGTAGCCGGCACGCAAAAGCGCGTAGCTGCGTTTGTCGTTAATTTCCGCATCAATGGAATCCAGCAGCTCCTGCTTTCGCAGTTCAAAATAGCTGTTTTGGAATACGCCGTCCTCCGTTGCGGGGTTGAAAATACAATCCAGCAGCAAAGTCACGGTTTCCTCCGTCACAGGCTCGTCCGCCAGCGCAAATTCATCCCGAATGCACGAGCAGGAAAACGAACTGTACTGCATATCGGCAATTTTTGCGGAATTGGTGGAAAGCGATGCACCGTACAGCGCGGAAAGTTTTTCAGAAAGCGCCGTGCGCGTAGGGAATTTTTTGTTTGATGTGGTGAGTACGGCAGGCGCTAAGGAAAACGCCGCCGAGGTTTCCGGCGCAAGCTTGGAAATAAAGCGCACGGATACTGAGTTGGTTTTGAATTTCGGGTCTTCAATGCGGGTAAGGAAAACACCCTCGCCCAGTTGTATTCGGGAAACAGTTACTGCCATCGGGCAAGTCCTCCGTTTATCATAATACTCAACTATTCTATTATAAATAATCACAAACTTGAGATTTTCGTTGACACATCGCGTCAGGAGAATTTTTGTCCGACAGAAAATCATTGATAACAAGCTTACTTGTAATCATTATATCACATGCGCCGGAATTTTACCAGTCCATTTGTCCAAAAATTTCTGTTTTCACAGGATTCTCATCTTCGCTCTGGATATCAAAGGGAAAACCGCTCCGCAGCGTATGTGCAAAGCGGTTTCTTGATTAATAAATTCTGCCGGCGGAAACCTCTACCGAGTGGTGGTTGCCATCCAGAAGCACGCGGTCCGTGGCAATGCCGTTGTCATATAAATACGCGTTGTCCGCGCATCGCACCGTCAGGAAAATTGTTGTGCGGCGGTAGCGAAGCTCTGCGGTAAAGCCGTCCCAGTCCGTGGGGATACAGGGCGTGAAGTACACCGCATCGCCCACAATCCGAATCCCCAGCATATTTTCGAGAATACACCGGTACAGCCAGCCCGCAGCACCCGTGTACAGTGACCACCCCGCCCGTCCCGTGCATTGGGGGTTGGTGTAAATGTCCGCCGATATAAAATACGGCTCACAGCGGTAAATTTCCGCCTGCTTGCGGGTTTTGGTTTTGGTGTAGGGCAGGAGCATTTGAACAAGCCGTGCGCCTTCGTCCGCCCGTCCCGCCGAAAGAAACGCCATTGCCAGCCACACCGCCGCATGGGTGTACTGCCCGCCGTTTTCGCGGATTCCCTCCGGATAGGCATTCACATACCCCGCATATAGGCTGGAATTGTGCGAAAATGCCGGCGTAAACAGCCGGATAATTCCGCTTTTTTCGTCCACCAGCCGGGCATAGGCAGAATCCAGCGCCATCTGTTGACGATTGGTGTTCTTCAGCCCAGCCAATACGGAAAAACTTTGCGTCAGCGAATCAATCTCACAAACATCACTAATGTGCGAACCCAGCCGTTCTCCGTTGCCAAAGAACGCCCGTGCATACCATTTGCCGTCCCAGCCGGATTTCTGCACCGCATCCTCCAGATCCCGTGCCATGTCCGCAAAGCGAATGGCGTGTTCAGAACAGTTCACCTGTTCGCATACGCGAATAAATTTTTTCAGCACCAAAATCATAAACTGCGACAGCCATACACTCTCGCCCAATCCGTCCGCGCCGATCGCGTTAAAGCTGTCATTCCAGTCGCCGCCGCCCATCAGCAATAGCCCGTGCGAACCCTTCTGGAATGCCCGTTCGATTGCAAACCGCGCGTGATTGTACACGCTCATCCGGCGGTGCGTGGGGCGAACCTCCCCAAACAAATCCTGCTCATCCCCGATGAGTTCCAAGCCCTCGCAAAAGCAAACCTGCTCGGAAAGAATGCTTTCATCCGCAGTTTTGTCCAGATATTCACACAGCGTGTAGGGTAAAAACAAAAGGTCGTCGCTAATCCGTGTGCGAACCCCGCGCTTTTTCCCATCCGGAAGTGTATGCCACCAGTGCAGCACATCTCCTTCGGCAAACTGCGCCGTACAGCATTGCAGGATATGCGCCCGCGCCGCCGTGGGATTTAAAATCATTACCGCGCACGCATCCTGCAATTGGTCACGGAAGCCAAACGCACCGGAGCATTGGTAAAATCCGGCACGTGCCAGCATTCTGCCCGTGTACGCCTGATGAAACAGCCAGGTGTTAAAAAGAAAATTCATCGCCGGCATGGGTGTGTTAATGCGAATGCTGTTTTCAAATTCCCAAACCGGCTTGTCAAATTCGCCCAGTGCCAAAGCCGGTTGCAAAGCATCTTCCTGTGTTTTGCCGTAGGTTAAAAGAAATTCCGTCTGTAAGCCGTCCTCGTCCGGCTTTTTCACTAGAACCGCACACGGATTCACCGCATGGCAAACCACGGATTGTTCCCAGTTTCCGGCATAAAATGCTTCCAGCGAGGTGAATGCGTAATCAAATGCACCGCCGTTTTCGGGAAGATTTTGCGCATTTTCCGCGCATAAAACGCCCATATATCCGCCGGAATCGCAGTCCGCCGGACGGGAAACCAGAATTCCGTGCTTGGTGATTTCCGGCACGCAGTAACGGGTGTTGCGCCGGTCCACGCCCAGCACCGGCTCACAGCAGAATGCACACAGCATACCGCTCAGGCGGGCTTTCGGACGGATTTCCACCGAAATGCGCTTGGCGTAGCCCGCCGCAGAAATCCGTACCACCACGCGGGAGGAAAACAAGCTGTTTTCGCCGGTATAGACCGCACGAATGGGCGTAAATTCGCACAGCGCCCCATCAATCAAATCGAAATACCGCCCGTTGGCACGCAAAATCAACCGTTCGCCGCGGTTGTCGGAAATCGGATCGTTCTCCCACGGGGTGAGCTTGTTTTCCCGGCTGTTGCCCGCATAGGTGTACCCCAGCGAGCGCGAGGATAACAACGTGCCAAAATGCTCGTTCGCAAGGATATTGCACCACGGCGCGGGCGGTTTTTCGTCAATTAGGAATTTTCCCTCACCAAAGCCGCCGCACGCGGTTTTCAGGTCTTGGTTTGAAAACACTGGTTTCATCGGTTCTATCCTGATTTTCACAAACGGTGCTGCCGGTTCGCGGATTAAATCCTGCCCGGCTTTGCTGAAATGCAACGCACTTGCACGCAGTAATGTCAGCATACTCAAGCCCAGTTCCTCCGCGCGCAACAGAAAAATTCTGTAGTCCGAGCGGATAATCCGGCTGTCCGCATTTTGGGCAATCAGCCGCGAAACATTGTCCGCCGCAGCCGGGGAGTGTGCGACGAATACCAGTTGGGTTTCCACCGCGCAAAGCCGCAGATAGCGGTGCGCCTGTACATACGCGGAAATCCGGTGCGGGTCAAAGCCCTCATCCGCCTCCGCCAGCACAACGGGAACATTTGCGTCGATCGCGTATTTGCCCAATTCGTAAATCATGCGGGTGTTTTCCGTCACCGCGCGGCTGATTTTCTCGTTCGCCGTACCGCTAAATAACACATCCGCGCAAATGCGGTTCATTAGTCTGCCGGAAAGCGATTCCGCCGAGGGCAAGGCAAGTACCCGCCCAGTGCCGGAAACCCCCGTACGCAGGGCATGAACGTGCTCGCGCAGGATTTCTTCACTTTCTGCGCAGACAAAAAACAGCGTCAGGGTCAGCTCCTTGCCGCACGGTACATTGCGCGAAAGCTTTGTAAACACGCAAGGGTCGGGGATATAGTTCAAACCGGAATGCAGTTTTTGCTTGTCCGCAAAGGGCGAAAGTCCCCCGCCCGTTTCGCGCAGCACTTGCTCGCGGGAGAATAAAAACTCCGGCTCACAGCTTTCTACAAAGCCAACGCCCAGATATTTGCGCTCCTGAGAGGCGCGGTTTTTGCGGGAAACTAAAATGAATTTGTCCGCGTAATCGTACTGAATTTCTAAAAACAGCTTTGCAAACGCCGGGTGCGCGGAAAAATCCACACGGTGCATCAGCACGGGCTCTAAATACGTTAGTAAAGAAACCGTGCGGTCGTATTCGCCGGTGTTTTTCAGCGTTATTTTTCGCAGCTCCGCCGGAATCATCTCATGCACGCGCACTTCCATATTGGCGGAAATCTCATCGTTCACGCAGTGATAGAGCACCGCGTTTTCGTAAAAATTCGTGTAGCGTGTGTCGCTCTGCTCCAGTAAAGGCAGGTAGGAAAACCCCGTGACCGCCCCGCTGTTTTCCACCGCGCAGAATGCCCCTCGCGTGGTTTGTAAAGGACTGTCCGGCATGGCGTAAACCAATTCCCCGCGGAACATTGCGCAGGCAGAACCAACATCTGCCGCGGCAAGGGTGTATTCGCCGTTTGCCATCAGCTTCACACGCGGTGCAAAGGGCGAAAATACCGCAAACCCTTCCGTTGGCTCGGGGTGTTCTTCCAGCGAAAGCTTCGGTTCACGGCGGGTAATATCTTCAATATATACTCCGCCCGTGTAGGGCTTTTCGGCAAGCAGTTCCCGCGCGGAGCTCATTTGCCGGTCGTGCAGGAAGGCAGTTTGAAAGCGCCCTTTTTCAATTGCGTTGGCAATGCCGAGAATGCTCATGCCCACGTGGTGTGCCATGTAGCTTTTCACAATCGTGCCGCTTGGCGGGCATCGTCCGGGCGTGAAATCAATTGCTTCGTACATTCCGTAAACGCCGTACATCCCCAGCCGTTTTAAGGTTCTCAAATTCTCCGCAGCGGGTTTTCCCGCAGTGGAAAGCGAAAGATAGGTCGAGTAGGGCGAAACCACCAGCTCGCGGTTTAAGTCGCGCCGCAGGCCAATGCGTTGCACGCCGTGCGCCTTGTATTGGTAGTTCAGGTCGCCGTCAAAGGCAAAATATCCGCTTTCGGAAATCCCGTAGGGAATGCCCTCGTCATTCGCCTTGCCAATCTGGCACATCAGCGCAAAGCGCAGGCTCTCGTAACAGAGCGAACCCACCTCGCTTTTTAAAAATAACTCCGGCATAAAAAATTCAAACATCGTGCCGGAAAACGCCACAGCGCCGGCAAAATCCGCATAGGTGGACATCGTTCTGCCCAGCCGGTTCCAGTGTTCGTACGGGACTTGTCGGGAGGCAACCGCGCAGTAGGAGAGCATCCGTGATTCGCTCATCAACAAATCATAATGTGATGGCGTGGGACGCAGATTCTCGTCTAAGCCGATATAAAAAAGCTTGCGGCGCGGGTTAAAGAAAATTTCTAAACGAGTGTTGGCAATCAGCGTTTCGATGCGCCGCAGCAGCTCCGGCAGGGTGTCGGATTCGCTCCGGTAGTCGCGCAGGCATTCTTTGAGCGCAATCAAGCAGCACAGGAAATTTCCGCTGTCCACCGCCGAAAGAAACGGGTGATCGCAGACTGTCAGCGTGCGGGTTTCGTACCAGTTATACAGGTTGCCGCGGTATTTTTTCATGCGCTCCACGGTGGAAATCGTCGCTGTGAGTTTTTGTTCCATCGCCGTGGTATCGTGCATGCCAAAATCCCGTGCTGCTACAACCGAAAGCAAGTACAGCCCAATGTTTGTCGGGGAAGTCCGGTGGCAAATCCGGAACACAGGCGCAAACTGGACATTGTCCGGCGGCAGGTAGTTTTCCGCCGCCGTCACATATTCGCCGAAAAAGCGCAGCATATCATGCAGGTGGTGTTTTAATTCCGTTTTGTCCTGTGGGGAAAGCCGCCGGCGGCGCGGCGGCGCGTAGGGCTGTTCGGAAAGAATGATTAAGGGCAGTTGTAATAAAAACAGCACGCTGAAATACCGTACAAACGCGCACGGGCATACCAGCAGAAAGAAGGCGGCAATTTCCGGTACAATCAGCCCGCCAAAACGGGTGAGCACGTTGTTTTTGAAAGCCGTGTGGGAGGGCGTCCAGTCCAGCAAATGCTGTTTGGAAATTCCCATGCGCCACAGGCTTTTCGCGCAGGCAAACAGGGAAGTAAACGCCAGCTTCGGCAGAGTGATCACCGTCCATCCCGCCTGAATCAGAGATTCGGTGGTTTCCGAAAGCACCGGCGCGTAAAATTTGCGGGACAGTACGGAAATACCGTTTGCCGCCAGCGCACGGAAAAACCGCAGGACGGAAGGCAGTATCAGCGAAATCATGGAAATGACTGCAACCGCACAAGCCGCTCCGGTGTCGATAAATCCGTAAAAAAATGCAAGGAACTGCACAACCGGCGTGACCGCACGCCGAACATTGTCCCAAAGCTTAAACCGCGAAAAGCCCTGATACAGGTCTTTTTCTTTGCCCAAAAGAAAGCGCAGATTTTGAATATCCCCACGAATCCAGCGATGTTGGCGGTTAAAAAACGCGCGGGAGGATTCTGGAAAGCTCTCGTAAAAGCAAATATCGCCCGCATAGGCCGTGCGAAGGATTTCGCCCTCTAGAATATCGTGGGAAAGCACCCATTCATCCGGCAGTTTGTCTGCCATCAGGGAGAAAAACAGCCGTCCGTCCATCAAACCTTTGCCGCTGAAAATCCCTGTGCCGAACGCATCCTGATAGAGATTTTTTGTGCTGGAGGAGTACGCGCCGGTCGATCCAACCCCGCCCGTCAGCCGCGCAAAGGGGGAGCGGATTGCACAGCTTAGGTGCGAAACCATGCGCGGGGTAATTACGCCGTAGCCAGAAATTACTTTTCCGTTTTCTACAACCGGCACATTCAGCGGATGAATCGCCGCACTCAGCAAACGGGTTACGGAATCCATCTGCGGCTGTGTATCAAAATCCAGCGCACATAAATACCGGCAGTCCCGTAAAAAATCGCGGTC
>DBRO01000038.1:14955-15840 GCA_002306005.1 Ruminococcus sp. UBA1366
CAGAATCCGCACATTGGGGTTAACTTCGCGATGGCGCAGTACGCGCATATGCTCACAAAGCGCGTCCACATCGGACGGATCCGCCACTAGGGAAGAAATTACCGCAAGGCAGGTGGTCTGCTGCACCTCCGGCGCAGTGGTTTTGTAACGAGGCAGGTAGGTTTCGCGGCTCTTTTCAGAAAGAATCAAATCCGTCAGCGTTTTTGCAATCTCGCGCAGTAAAAAATACAGCAGGAAAAACACCACCACGCTCCGTGCAGCAATCGCCGCACCTGCACTGACAGCAACCGAAAGGATCAGCAAAAGATCCGCATAAGCGCGCTCGCTAGCGTGGGGGAATTCCTCGCGGTAGAGCTTTTCCAATAAAATACCGAAATGCTCGTCGCCTGCTTCGTCTAGGATTTGCTTTGCGGCAAGCGGCTCGGAAATCTTCTTTGCCGCCGCGATTTTGGCAAGCTTCCGCCGGTATCCCCGGCAGCTTTCGTAATCCATGGCACGGTACACCGCATCTGCGCGAAACAGCGCGTCCACCTCGCTGCATTGCCGGATAAAATACGGCATGGAAACCGTCCCGCCCTGTAACATACCGGAAAGGCAGGCAGTGAGATTTTCGTAGCTCCGCGCCCCGTGGAACTCCGCGCAGAGCCGTAAAAAGCAGTTGTAGCTCACACAAAAACGCACGGATTCCAGTTCCTCGTTGCGCAAATATACCCGCGTGCGCAGTTCGTTCACCGCTGCGGCAAGCTCCTCGTCCGTGTGGATCCGCACCGTGCCGTCCAGCTCAGAAACCGCAGCGTTGCCTAGCACGGTATACATGGCGCGGTCAATCGTCAGCAAACTATCCTGCCCGAACCGCAGCATTTCCCGCACGGTTTTTTCCACAAA